>NZ_FNSO01000002.1:600000-814348 GCF_900105945.1 Amycolatopsis tolypomycina
CAGCTCGACGGCCGTCTCGACGGCGTCGCCGCCCGCTTCGAGGGTGTCGCCGGCCGGATGGACGGGCTCGAGGACAAGCTCCAGAACATCCACCGCCGGCTCGACGAGCTGGGCGGCCACCTCGACAAGCAGGACGCGAAGCTCGAGTCGCTGCCGCAGTCGGTGCACGGCCCGGTCCGCGAGCGGATCGAGCAGGCCGAGTCGACGCTGCGCGAGCGCGTCGACACCACCGACCACGAGCTGCGGAGCAAGGTCGACGAGCTCAGCCGCGTCACGCAGGAACGCGTCGGCGAGCTGGGCCGCACCACGCACGAGCGGATCGACGCGAACACCGAGGCGCTCAAGGTCGCGCTGACCGAGACCGGCGAGATGATCGACGCGTCCGACCGGCTGGAGAACCTGGGCAACCGGCTCGAAACGGTCACCACCCGCCTCGACGACCTGGCCTCCCGCCTCGACAAGGTCGAGGACGGCTTCATGGCGAGCCTCGGCGACCTCGACGGCACGGTGAAGAGCGGCCTGGCGAAGGTCGAGGGCACGCTGTCGAAGCAGCCGGACACCGACTCGGTCGACTCGCTGGTCCGCAAGAGCAACGACGAGAGCGTCCGCCGCATCGGCGGCCAGCTCGACGAGGCGATGGCGACGTTCGCGGAGCTGATGCTCGGCGGCGGCCCGGCGGTGCAGCAGATCGCCCCGCCCCCGCCGGCCCCGCGCCAGCCGCGGCGCAGCTCGCGCAACGGCCGCGCCCCGAAGCCGGCCGACGCCAAGGCCAAGACGGGCGAAGGCTCGGAAGAGGCCACGGAGTAGGGCTCACACGTGAGGAAGGCCCCCGCCGGACGTACCCGGCGGGGGCTTTCCCGTCTCCGGCGTGATCCGGGCCGGGACTCGCGTGATCCGGGCCGGAACTCGCGTGACTGGAGACGGAACTCGCGTGATCGGGGCCGGGACTCGTGAGAACGACCTGGGACCTCACTCGAACGGGTGATCATCTCCGCGATCGTGATCACATCACGGCAAGCACCAGAGCACGTTGGAAGACGCTCGCGGCCGGCGATCTTCGCGACCCTCGGAGTCCGTCACTGCCGAAGAGGGGAACTCGCGATGAAGTCTGTCCGCAGGATTGGCACGATCCTGGCCGCCGTGGCCACCGCCGCCGGGTTGGGGCTGGTCGCCCCCGTCGCGGCCGAAGCCGGGACCGTCTCGGTCACCTGGGGTTGCGGCACCATCGGCGGCCCCGCCGGGATCAAGACCTTCGAAATCACCGTGACCGCTCCGGCGACCGCCACCGCCGGGCAGGCCGTCACCGTGCACGCCGACCTCACGCAGGTCGCGCCGGCATGGGCCGGCGGCACCGAACCCGCCGGGAAGTACACCGGCTACATCGTGCTCGACCTCGGTGGCGCCGCCTCGGGCCGGGTCGACGCCACCGGGATGACCAACCCTGTCATCCAGCCCGGCACGCCCTTCCGGCTGACCGGGGGCACCGGTCAGGTCACGCTGCCCGCCGCCGGGCAGGTCACCCTGGCGACGAGCAGCTACGTCCTCTACTACAGCACCGGCACCTTCATCGCCTCCTGCGGCGGCAGCGGCACCAAGCCGGTCGCCGCCACGATCCAGGTGTCCTAGCCCCGCACGGTCTCCCGGACGATCGGTCCCGGCGCGGGTGCCTCCGAAGCGATCGAGAACCCGCCTTCGAGCGCGGCCAGCGCCGCCGGGACCGCGTCCGGGGTGTCCGTGTGCAGCTCCAGCAGGGGCTGACCGGACGTGACGGTGTCGCCGGGCTTGGCCAGGCACAGCACGCCCGCCGCCGCCTGGACCGGGTCCTCCTTGCGGGCCCGGCCGGCACCCAGCCGCCAGGCCGCGACGCCCACCGCGTACGCGTCCAGCGAAGCCAGCACGCCCGACGAAGGCGCCTCGACGACGTGAACGTGCGAAGGCGTCGGCAGAGCGGCCGAGGGGTCGCCACCCTGGGCCGAGATCATCCGGCACCAGACCTCGTACGCCTCACCGGACGCCAGCACGGCGGCCGGGTCCACGTCGAGACCGGCCAGCGCCAGCATCTCCCGGGCCAGAGCCACCGTCAGCTCGACCACGTCCGAGGGGCCGCCGCCCTGCAAGACGGAAACCGACTCCGCGACCTCCACCGCGTTGCCGACCGCCCGCCCGAGCGGGACGTTCATGTCGGTCAGCAGGGCCGTCGTCGGGACGCCGTGATCGGCCCCGATCGAGGTCAGCGCGGCAGCCAGCGAGCGCGCCTGGTCGAGCGTCTTCATGAACGCGCCCGACCCGAACTTCACGTCCAGGACCAGCCCCGACGCGCCTTCCGCGATCTTCTTGCTCATGATCGAGCTGGCGATCAGCGGGATCGACTCCACAGTGGACGTGACGTCCCGCAGCGCGTACAGCTTCTTGTCCGCCGGGGCCAGCCCGGACGTCGCCGCGCAGACCACCGCGCCGACGTCCTCCAGCTGCGCCTGAATTTCCGAAGTGGACAGTGCGGCCCGCCAGCCCGGGATCGACTCCAGCTTGTCCAGCGTCCCGCCCGTGTGCCCGAGACCGCGCCCGGACAGCTGCGGCACCGCCGCGCCACACGCGGCCACCAGCGGCGCCAGCGGCAGCGTGATCTTGTCGCCGACGCCGCCCGTCGAGTGCTTGTCGACCGTCGGGCGCGAGACGTCCAAAGACAGCCGCTCCCCCGACGCGATCATCGCGTGCGTCCACCGCGAGATCTCGGCCGAGGTCATCCCCCGCAGGAAGATCGCCATGGCCAGCGCCGACATCTGCTCTTCGGCGACGTCACCACGGGTGTACGCGTCGATGACCCAGTCGATCTGCTCGTCGGACAGCGTCCCGCCGTCCCGTTTCGTCCGGATGACGTCGACCGCCGCGAACGCGCTCACGGCAGGTCGTCCGGGCCGAAGGCGTCCGGCAGGACATCGGACATCGGCAGGATGCCGCTGGGCGTGTCGACCAAACAAGACGATCCGCCCAGCTCGAACAGGATCTGCCGGCAGCGCCCGCACGGCATCAGCAGGTCACCGGCACCGGACCGGCAGGCGACGGCGACCAGGCGACCGCCGCCGGACAGCCGCAGCTGGCCGGCCATCGTGCACTCCGCGCACAGTCCGAGGCCGTAGGAAGCGTTTTCGACGTTGCACCCGGTCACGACCCGGCCGTCGTCGACGATCCCGGCGACCCCGACGTGCAGGCCCGAATAAGGCGCGTACGCATGGGAAGCCGCTTCGATCGCCTGGGAACGCAGAGCGTCCCAATCCACAGTGGACGTCATCAGTCTTCACCCCGTCGGTACGGCTGTCCGTCGGCCTTCGGCGGCCGCAGCCGCTGCGAGGCCACCGCCAGCACGATCAGCGTCACGAAGTGCGCGGTGTACGGGATCAGGTCGGACGGCAGCGTGTCGTTCGACCAGTAGATCGCGTACAGCACGCCGGCGCCGATGACGCCGAGCCCGGCCGCGATCCACTGGCGGCGGAACAGCTGCACCACGACGATCACGCCGACCAGGATCACCGCGCCGTACAGCAGCGCGAGCACCGCCTCGCCGCCGCCGGCGAGCTGGAGGCCGTCGGCGTAGCCGAACAGGGCCGCGCCGCCGAGCAGGCCGCCCGGGCGCCAGTTGCCGAAGATCATCGCCGCGAGGCCGATGTACCCGCGGCCGTTCGTCTGGTTCTCCAGGTAGTCCGCGCCGCCGCGCAGCAGGACCAGCGACGCGCCGCCCATGCCGGCGAACGCGCCCGAGATGACCACGGCGACGTACTTGTGCAGGTAGACGTTGACGCCGAGGGACTCGGCGGCCACCGGGTTCTCGCCGCAGGAGCGCAGCCGCAGGCCGAAGCGCGTCCGCCAGAGCACCCAGAAGCTCACCGGCACCAGGATGATCGCGAGCATCGTCAGCGGCGCCACCTCGGTGACCAGGCCGCGCAGGATGCCGGCGACGTCGGAGATGCCGACGCGCTGCTCCTTCTCCAGGTCGCCCAGCCAGTCCGAGAGGAACGTCGCCGAGTAGGTGTCGAACTTCGGCACCACCGGCGACTGCCGCGGGTTGCCGGAGATCGGCGCGAAGATGAGGTTCGCCAGGTATTTGGTGATGCCCAGGCCGAGCAGGTTGATCGCGACACCGGAGACGATGTGGTTGACGTTGAACGTCACCGTCGCCACCGCGTGCAGCAGCCCGCCGAGCGCACCGAACACGATCGCGGCGATCAGACCGGACCAGACACCGCCGTAGTACGAACCCCAGGCGGCGCCCCAGGTGCCGAGGATCATCATGCCCTCGAGACCGATGTTGACGACGCCGGCGCGTTCGGCCCAGAGGCCGCCCAGCGCACACAACAGGATCGGCAGTGCCAGGCGCAACGCCGTCTGCGCGGTGTTCGACGACGTCAGCGCGGCGACGCCGGTGGAGTACGACGCCGTCGAGATGACGGCGATGGCGACCACGGCCCAGATCACGCCGCGCAGCCAGCCGGGGATCCGGCCCCGCTTGCGCTGCACCGGCATGGTCGAGCCGGATTCGGGAGCGACGTCGGTGATCACACCGCACCCCCTTCGCTGACCGAGGAACCCTTGCGGCCGGCGAGCGCGCGGCCCACCCTCCGTTGTTCGGCCGCGAGGTCGGCGCGTCGCACGATCTCGTACGCCACGACGACCGACAGCACGATGATGCCCTGCATGATCGTCGCGATCTCCTTGGACACGTTGATCTGCTCCAGCGACACCGCGGAGGTGTCGAGGAACGCCCACAGCAGCGCGCCGAGCGCGATGCCGCCGGGGTGGTTGCGGCCGAGCAGCGCGACCGCGATGCCGGTGAAGCCGTACATCTGGGTCGCGGTGATGCCGTAGGTGTAGTCGCGGCCGAGCAGCTCCGGCATGGCGACCAGACCCGCGACGCCACCGGAAAGCAGCATCGCGATCAGCGTCATCTTCTTGGCGTTGACGCCACCGGCGGCGGCCGCGGTGGTGGATTCGCCGGACGCCTTGAGCTCGAAGCCGAACCGCGTGCGGTTGAGCATGAACCAGTAGGCACCGCCGACGATCGCGGCGATGAAGACGAAGCCGAAGAGCGTGCCCGAGCCGAGCGGGATGCCCGGGATCCGGCCCGACGGCTCGATCACGCGGGTGCCGATGTTGTTGCCGGTCTGCACGCCGAACTGGTCGGCGTTGATGAGGAACGCGATGATGCCGGCGACGATCGCGTTGAGCATGATCGTCGAGATGACCTCGCTGACCCCGCGGGTCACCTTGAGGATCGCCGGGATCGCCGCGTACGCCATGCCCGCGACGACCGCGACCACCAGGATCGCGAGGACGTGGATCACCGGCGGCAGCTGCATCGCGCCACCGGCGATCGCGGCGACGACGGCGGCGAACCGGTACTGGCCCTCGACACCGATGTTGAACAGGTTCATCTGGAAGCCGATGGCGACCGCGAGCCCGGACAGGTAGTACACGGTCGCGAGGTTCACGGTGTCGACCGAGGTCGAGCCCTTGAACATCTGGCCGATCATCGTGCCGTACGCCTGGAGCGGGTCGGCCCCGGAAATGATCAGCGCGATCGCCGACAGCAGCACGGCGAAGACGATCGCCAGCAGCGGTGGCAGCAGTTTCGTGCGCCAGGAGGTCATTCTTCGTCACCCTCTCCCGCGCCGGTCATCGCGGAGCCCAGTTCCTGCGGCGTCACGGTGGCGGGGTCGGCCTCGCTCACGAGGCGTCCGCGCAGCATGACCCGGATCGTGTCGGACAGGCCGATCAGCTCGTCGAGGTCGGCGGAGATCAGCAGCACCGCGAGGCCGTCGGCGCGGGCCTGGCGGATGTTCTCCCAGATCAGCGCCTGCGCGCCGACGTCGACACCGCGCGTCGGGTGCGACGCGATGAGCAGCACCGGGTTGCCGGACAGCTCGCGCCCGACGATCAGCTTCTGCTGGTTGCCGCCGGAGAGCGCCGCGGCCGGGACGTCGATGCCCGGCGTGCGGACGTCGTAGTCGCGGACGATCCGCTCGGTGTCGGCGCGGGCGCCCGCGATGTCGAGCAGCTGGCCCTTCGAGACCGGCTCGCGGGTCTGGTAGCCGAGGATCCGGTTGACCCACAACGGTTGCGTGAGCAGCAGGCTGTGCCGCGTGCGGTCCTCGGCGATGTAGCCGATGCCGGCCTCGCGCCGCGCCAGCGTCCCGGCCTTGGTGATATCCCTCGAACGCCCCTCAGCATCAACCAGCTCGATCGTGCCGCCGGTCGGCTTCCGCATGCCCATGATCGTCTCGACGAGCTCGGTCTGGCCGTTGCCCTCGACACCGGCGATGCCGAGCACCTCGCCCGCGTGCACGGTGAAGGAGACGTCGTCGAGCGCGTTGCGGTCGGAGCCCTCGGCGCCCAGCGTGAGCCCGGTCAGCCGCAGCACGTCCCGGTCGGTGACCGTGGACTCGCGGGTCTCCGGGCTGGGCAGCTCGGAGCCGACCATCATCTCCGCGAGCTGGCGGGAGGTGATGGTCTTCGGGTCGGCGGTGCCGACGGTGGTGCCGCGCCGGATCACCGTGACGGTGTCGGCGATCGCGCGCACCTCGTCGAGCTTGTGCGAGATGAAGAGGAACGTGTAGCCGCCGTCCTTCATCTCCCGCACGGTGTCGAAGAGCGCGTCGACCTCCTGCGGGACGAGGACCGCGGTCGGCTCGTCGAGGATGATGATCTTCGCCCCGCGGTAGAGCACCTTGACGATCTCGACGCGCTGGCGGTCGGCGACGCCGAGCTCTTCCAGCAGCGTCTCCGGCTTGGCGTGCAGGCCGGTGCGCTCGGCGAGCTCGGCCAGCCGGGCGCGGGCGGCGCGGCCGATGCCGTGCAGGGCCTCGGCGCCGAGGAAGACGTTCTCACCGACGGTGAGGTTGTCGGCGAGCATGAAGTGCTGGTGCACCATGCCGATGCCGGCGCGGATGGCGTCCTGCGGGTTGCGCAGCTTCACCTCTTCGCCGTTGATCGCGACGGTGCCCTCGTCCGGCGGCTGCATGCCGTACAGGATCTTCATCAGGGTGGATTTGCCGGCGCCGTTCTCGCCACAGATGGCGTGCACCTCGCCCGCGGCGACGGTGAGGTTGACGTCGGAGTTGGCCACCACGCCGGGAAAGCGCTTGGTGATCCCGGTCAGCTGGACGGCGGGGGCGCCCCGGTCGGGGACGGCCTCGGCCGGGGCCTCGGCTGTGCTCATGGGCGGGAGAATTCCATATCTCTGGAACGCGTGAGGGGCCCGGAGGAGAATTCCTCCGAGCCCCGGACACGTTGTGAGCTACTTCTGCGGCTTGTCCGAAACGGTGATCTGGCCCGCGATGATCTGGGCCTTGTAGCCGTCCAGGACGTCCTTGATGTCGTCGATCTTGCCACCGGAGGTGGCGTAGCCGACGCCGTCGACCTTGAGGTCGAACCGCTTCGGCAGGGTCGTCAGGTCGCCCTTGGCGACGGCCTGCACGTAGTCGAACACCGCGACGTCGACGCGCTTGAGCATGGACGTGATGATGACGTCCTTGTCGGCCTCGACGGTCTTCTGGTTGTACTGGTCGGAGTCGACCCCGATGGCCAGCGCGTTGCCTGCCTTCGCGGCGTCGAACACGCCCTTGCCCGAGGCGCCCGCGGCGTGGTAGATCACGTCCGCGCCCTTGGCGATCTCGGCCGCGGCCTTCGCGTTGCCCTTCGGCGGGTCCTGGAACCCGGAGAAGTCGCCGGCCGGGGTGAGGTACTCGTCCTCGATCTTGATCTTGTTCGAAACGGTCTTCGCACCCTGCAGGAAGCCGGCCTCGAACTTCTGGATCAGCGGGGTGTTGACACCGCCGACGAAGCCGATGTGGCAGTTCTTGCTCTTGTAGGCGGCGGCGACGCCGGCCAGGAACGAGCCCTGCTCCTCGGCGAAGACCAGCGACGTCACGTTCGGCAGCGTGATCGAGTCGTCGTCGACGATGGCGAACTTGGTGTTCGGGTACTTGGCCGCGACGACCTTGACCGACGGCGCGTAGGCGAAGCCGACCGCGATGATCGGGTTCAGGCCCGAGGCGGCCATCTGGTCGAGGCGCTGCTGCTTGGCCGACTCGGCCTCGCTGGAGCCGGCGGTGCTCTCGCTGACCGTCGTCACGCCGAGCTCGGCCTTCGCCTTGTCGGTGCCCGCGGCGGCGGCGTCGTTGAACGACGCGTCACCCCGGCCGCCGACGTCGAAGGCCAGGCCGATCTTCAGCTTGCTGCCGTCGACCTTCTCGCCGGCCGCGGCCGTGCTGCTGGCCGCGGCGGGCGCGGCGGGCGGCTTCGGCGCGGTGACGCAGTCGGAACCACCCGTCGAGGCGGCGGTGTTGTTCGAGCTGTTACCACCGCCGGAGTCCTTGGCGCACCCGGCCAGGGTGAGCACCCCGGCCATGGCCGCGGCGGCCAGCGCGGTTCCACGCATGCGACGCAACGTGTTTCTCCCTCCCCGCTGATCCAGCGGACGATCAGGGCACGACCCGGCCCTACTGCCGGGTCGACCGCCAGACCGTACCCGCCGGACAGGAATGCGCCATAGGAAAGGCACGCTACGTAACACAAACGTTTACTCACGAGTCGCACGCGCGACGAACTGGACACCGAACGTGATCACCGAGCCTACTCAAGGCTACTTTCGGCGGGTTGTTTCGCTTGGGGACGGTGAAAATGCCGGTTCGTGTCACTCAGTGTGCCGGGCTGACCGAAGGATGGGCCAGCCCGGTCACTCTGTGAGATGACGAGGAATCAGCCGCAGGTGAGCCGGGCGGCGGGGTCTCCCCCGCGGCGGAGGCGCCTGCAGCCTCCGTGGCGGGTCGCTCGCCGACCACCGCGGCGGAGGCGCCTGCGGCTTCTGCGGCGGGGCTTCGGCTCGCCCGGGCACCACGGCGGACCGGGCCGGGGCCGCCGCCGCAGGTCGGCCGAGCGGCGGCCCGATCATTGCGGCCGAGCGGCCGCCCGATCATTGCGGCCGAGCGGCGGCCCGGTCGCCGCGGCGGAGCGGCGGCCCCCGCGAGCCCGCACGGCTTCCGCGACACCGGGGCCCGAGTCCGCGAGCGCGGGAGGTCGCGCCGCAGCAGGAATCAGCCGCAGGTGAGCCGGGCGGCGGCCCAGTCGGCGCGGTCGTAGGAGTTGCCGTCGCCGCCGTCGGTGACGACCAGCCGCAGGTACTTCGCGCCGTGGAGGTCCGCGGCGAGCGGCACCGCCGGGTCCTGCCACGTGCGCACGCCGGTCGCCGCCACCCGGACGCCGTCCGCGTAGACCTCGAACGTCACCGAGCCCTGCTTGTTCGTCGCCTCGCGCTCGTCGTCGACGCCGACGTCCGCGGTGAACGCCGTGCAGCGGCCGCCGACGTGGAAGACGGCCTCGCTCGGCGCGTGCGCACCCAGGCCCTTCGGGTAAACGACGCCGTTGATGGTCAGCGGCTTGCCGTCGCCGGCCGGGACGCTGCCGTTGGACATGTCCCGCTCGATCGGGCCGTAACCGTTCTTCTCGGCCGCCCAGCGCAGGTCGCTGGCGAACGCCGACGTCGCGGGCGGCGCCGCGGGCACGGTCAGCTGCTGTTCACCGGACCAGGTGACCGGCCCGAACCCGAGCGCGCGGTAGGTGACGCCGCCGCGGAGCGCCGCCGTCGTCCCTTCGGTCCCGGCGGGCGGCGTCACCCGCCAGCGCCCGGCCGCGGTCTCGCCGGTGCCGAGCACGACCTTCCGCGGCCGCGCCACCTGCTCGACGCGCCAGCCCGCGGGCGCGGTGAGCGTCACCCGCGGGTCGAACACCGGGACACGGGCCTCGTCGGTCGCGGACACCGTCACCTCGAAGGGCTGCCCGGCGGGCGTGATCTCACCCGGGACACCCGGCACCGACGGGACGACCTCGACGCCGCTGCTCACCAGCGGCGCGTTCCGCCACCACTGGCCGCCCGCGTGGACGCGGTAGACGACCGTCGCGTGCGGCGGGACGACCGCGGAGATCCGGCCCGCCGTCTGGAGGTCGCGGTGCGCCCAGAGGTCTCGCGCGGTGTAGCCCGCGGCGCGAGGCAGCCCGGCGGCGGCCGCGGTGGTGCCGATCGTCGCGCTCGACGTCGTCTCGTTGAACAGCGCGATCGCCACGTCCCCGTTGTCCAGGGGCTTCGCGAACACCCAGTGTCCGTCCTGGTTGGACAGCACGCGGGCCTGGACGCCGCGGCGGTCCTGGTCGAGGGCGATGACCTCGGTGTTGCGCAGGACGTCGAAGTTCGCCGGCGACACCTTGCGCAGGTCGGCGCCGATGAGCAGCGGGGCGGCCATCATCGCCCACAGCGAGAAGTGCGAGCGGTACTCCTCGGTCGTCATCCCGCCGTTGCCGACCTCGAGCATGTCGGGGTCGTTCCAGCGCCCCGGCCCGGCGTACGGCGCCAGCGGCGCGTTCGCCTTGAGGATCTGGACCACCTTCGCCCAGTTGTCCTTGATGTCGCCGGTGGTGCGCCAGAGGTGCCCGACGTCGGCGCCCCACGTCCACGGCTTGTTCTCGCCCCACTCGCACAGCGAGTACACGATCGGGCGACCGGTCTTCTTCAGGGCGTCGCGCATCTTCGTGTAGCGCTCGAGGGCGGGCCGTCCCTGGTTGTTGCAGTTGTCGTACTTGAGGTAGTCGACACCCCAGTCGGCGAACGCCTGCGCGTCGACGTCTTCGTGGTCGAGCGCGCCGGGCATGGTCTTCGCGCAGGTCAGCGTGCCCGCGCTGGTGTAGATGCCGAACTTGAGCCCCTTCGCGTGGACGTAGTCGGCGAGCGCCTTGATGCCGCTCGGGAACCGGGCCTTGTTGGCCTGCAGGCGCCCGTCGGCGTCCCGCTGCGGCTCGGCCCAGCAGTCGTCGACGTTGACGTACTCGTAGCCGGCCGCCTTGAGTCCTTTGTCGACGAAGATGTCGGCGGTGTCGCGGATCAGCTGCTCGTCGACGGCGCAGCCGGTGGTGTTCCAGTTGTTGAAGCCCATCGGAGGTGTCAGCGCCAGGCCGTCGGGCAGTGCCTGCGCGGGCGTGACCGACACCACGGGCAGCAGGGCCGCGATGGCGATCACCAAGCCGAGTCGTCGCACCAGAACGTCACCCCATCGTGAGAGATCCGATGTTTGCCCGAGCGACGCTAGGGACGACGTCGCTATCGGTCAATGACAGCCGGGAACCACCAGCCTTTCGGCGTAGCGCATCAGATATCAGATCTTTCAGAGGTCAGATGACCGGTCAGTGGGACACGCGCCAGGGCGGCACCGCCGAGTGCGCTGCACCACACCGCCGGGTGGCGGGGCGCGAGTACCGGTGTCTGGTCCATCACAGAGGGGAACCCGGAGGTGAGCCGCATTCCGGGGGCGGGTCTAGCATCCGATTCATCCAGGCTCGATGACGTTGATCTCGGCATAGCCGCCGTTCCCGCGGCGACAGCGGACCTCACCGGCCACCGGGCGCACAGTCAGACGTTGGAGGCCGTTCACCGATGTCCACCACGGCGAGCACCGCCCCAGAGGCGGCGGCGAGCGATCGGGCGGGTGCCTCACGCCGGCAGGGGACCTTCTACCGGGGTGACCCCGGCATGTGGTCCTGGGTCCTGCACCGCATCACCGGCGTGCTCACATTCTTCTTCCTGTTCGTGCACGTGCTCGACACCGCGCTGGTGCGCGTGTCGCCGAACACCTACGACCAGGTCATCGAGACCTACAAGACGCCGATCGTCAACCTCCTGGAGGTCGGCCTGGTCGGCGCGGTGCTGTTCCACGCGCTCAACGGCATCCGGGTCATGCTGGTCGACTTCTGGTCGAAGGGCCCGCAGCTGCAGAAGGCCATGACGTGGGTGATCGGCGTGGTCTGGGTCGTGGTGATGGTCCCCGGTGCGTTCTTCATGCTGAAGCGCACCGCCGAAATGCTCTTCGGGGGTAACTGACATGGCCGACCTCGCGCTCGCCAACCCCCGCGCGCCGAAGCGGCCCGCCGCGCGCCGGAGCAACTTCGAGCTCTACAGCTGGCTGTTCATGCGGATCTCCGGCCTCGCGCTGGTCATCCTGGTGCTCGGCCACCTGCTGATCATGAACATCCTCGACGGCGGTGTGCACCGGATCAACTGGGGCTTCGTCGCCGGCCGCTGGGCCTCGCCGTTCTGGCAGTTCTGGGACCTGTCGATGCTGTGGCTCGCCGAGATCCACGGCGGCAACGGGCTGCGCACGATCATCGACGACTACGCCCGCAAGGACAGCACGCGGTTCTGGCTGAAGATCCTGCTCTACGTCTCGATGGTGCTGATCCTGGCCGTCGGCACGATGGTGATCTTCACCTTCGACCCGAACATGCCCGCGAACTGAAGCCCGGAGAGCTCCCACCATGCAGTTCCACAAGTACGACGTGGTGATCGTCGGCGCCGGCGGCGCCGGCATGCGCGCGGCCATCGAGTCCGGCCAGCGCGCCCGCACCGCGGTCCTCACCAAGCTCTACCCGACCCGGTCCCACACCGGCGCGGCCCAGGGCGGCATGTGCGCCGCGCTGGCGAACGTCGAAGAGGACAACTGGGAGTGGCACACCTTCGACACGGTCAAGGGCGGCGACTACCTCGTCGACCAGGACGCCGCGGAGATCATGGCCAAGGAGGCCATCGACGCGGTGCTCGACCTGGAGAAGATGGGCCTGCCGTTCAACCGCACGCCCGAGGGCAAGATCGACCAGCGGCGGTTCGGCGGCCACACGCGTGACCACGGCAAGGCCGCGGTGCGCCGCGCCTGCTACGCCGCGGACCGCACCGGCCACATGATCCTGCAGACGCTGTACCAGAACTGCGTCAAGCACGGCACGGAGTTCTTCAACGAGTTCTACGTGCTCGACCTGGTCCTGTCCGAGGACGACAACGGCAACCCGATCGCCTCGGGTGTCGTCGCCTACGAGCTGGCCACCGGCGAGCTGCACGTGTTCCAGGCGAAGTCCATCGTGTTCGCCACCGGCGGCGCGGGCAAGATCTTCAAGACGACGTCGAACGCGCACACCCTCACCGGTGACGGCCTCGGCATCATCTTCCGCAAGGGCCTGCCGCTGGAGGACATGGAGTTCTTCCAGTTCCACCCGACCGGCCTCGCGGGCCTGGGGATCCTGATCTCGGAAGCCGTCCGCGGCGAGGGCGGGATCCTGCGCAACGCCTCCGGCGAGCGGTTCATGGAGCGCTACGCCCCGACCATCAAGGACCTCGCGCCGCGCGACATCGTGGCGCGCTCGATGGTGCAGGAAGTGCTGCAGGGCCGGGGTTGCGGCCCGAACAAGGACTACGTCGTCCTCGACGTCACGCACCTGCCGGTCGAGGTCCTCGAGACCAAGCTGCCGGACATCACCGAGTTCTCGCGCACCTACCTGGGCGTCGACCCGGTGAAGGAGCCGGTGCCGGTGTTCCCGACCTGCCACTACGTGATGGGCGGGATCCCGACCAACGTGCACGGCGAAGCGTTGCGGGACAACGAGAACGTCATCCCGGGCCTGTACGCCGCGGGCGAGGTCGCGTGCGTGTCCGTGCACGGTTCGAACCGGCTCGGCACGAACTCGCTGCTGGACATCAACGTGTTCGGCCGCCGCGCCGGCATCGCCGCCGCGGAGTACGCGCTGGCGCACGAGCACGTCGAGCTGCCGGAGAACCCGACCAAGCTGGTCGAGGAGCAGCTGTCGGGCCTGCTGTCGGAGCACGGCGACGAGCGCGTCGCCGACATCCGCAAGGAAATGCAGCAGACGATGGACTCGCACGCTTCGGTGTACCGGACCGAGGACACGCTGAAGCAGGCGCTGACCGACGTCCAGGCGCTGAAGGAGCGGTACCAGCGGATCACCGTGGCGGACAAGGGCAAGCGGTACAACACCGACCTGCTCGAGGCCGTCGAGCTGGGCTTCCTGCTGGAACTGGCCGAGGTCCTGGTCGTGGGCGCGCTGGCGCGCAAGGAGTCCCGCGGCGGCCACGCCCGCGAGGACTACCCGAACCGCGACGACACGAACTTCATGCGGCACACCATGGCCTACAAGCAGGGCACGGGGCTGTCGTCCGACATCCGGCTGGACTACAAGCCGGTCACCTTCACCCGCTACGAGCCGATGGAGCGGAAGTACTGATGACTAGTGTTGCTGAAGCTCCTGCGTCTTCCGCGTCCGACGAGCACACGCCGATCACGGTCACGCTGAAGATCCTGCGGTTCAACCCGGAGGTCGACACCGAGCCGCACTGGGAGTCCTACGACGTCCCGGCGCAGCGCACCGACCGGCTGCTGAACCTGCTGTTCTACGTCAAGGACTACATCGACGGCACGTTCTCGTTCCGCCGCTCGTGCGCCCACGGCGTCTGCGGGTCCGACGCGATGCAGATCAACGGCATCAACCGGCTCGCCTGCAAGGTCCTGATGAAGGACCTGCTGGAGAAGAACGGCAAGAAGACCACGATCACGATCGCCCCGATCAAGGGCCTGACGACGTTGAAGGACCTCTACGTCGACATGGACCCGTTCTTCGAGGCGTACCGCGCGATCAAGCCGTACCTGATCACCTACGGCAACGAGCCGACGCGCGAGCGCATCCAGTCCCAGGCCGACCGCGACCGCTTCGACGACACGACGAAGTGCATCCTCTGCGCCTGCTGCACGTCGTCCTGCCCGGTGTACTGGAACGACGGCTCGTACTTCGGCCCGGCGGCGATCGTCAACGCCCACCGCTTCATCTTCGACTCCCGCGACGAGGGGGCGGAGGAGCGCCTGGACATCCTGAACGACGGCGAAGGCGTCTGGCGCTGCCGCACGACGTTCAACTGCACGGACGCCTGCCCGCGCGGGATCCAGGTGACCAAGGCGATCCAGGAAGTGAAGCGCGCCCTGCTGTTCAAGCGCGTTTGAGTTTTCCGCAACATCGGAAGGCCCTCCGGCGACTCCTGCCGGAGGGCCTTTCGCCATTCTTTTGTCCTGGGCAACGGTGTGGGCGCTCGGCTAGCCTGAAGGGTCGACACGGACTACAGGATGCGAGCGTATGGGTGCTGGTTCGGAGCTCCGCCGCATTGTCGCCCGCAGACTGACACCCCTCGTCGCAGAACTCGAAGAACACGTCTTCCGCTACGGCTATTTCCGGTCCCTCGCCGGGGCGCTCGCCTCACTCGGCACGGTCGGCCTGCTCGGCCAGGTCCTCGGCCTGACCTGGTTGCGCGTCACCTTCGCGACCCTGGCCGCCGCCCTGTTCGTGCTGGTGAGCGCGCTTTCCTACGCCGGCACCCAACGCCTTCGCGGCAAGCTCGACCACATCGAACAGCTCCTGCACACCTACGCGAACCACATGCATTCCAGTTCACCGCTGTCGGTGCGGGAATGGCGGCAGGAAGTCGTCATCGAGGAAAACGGCGACGCGCACTGCCGCCGCGACCTGGTGCTCGACGCCGCGTCCAACGGAACGCTCAGGTACGTCTCGGTCAACCTCGTCTACTACGGCACCACGCGGCTGACCAACCGCGACCGGCGCAAGGTCCGGTGCCGCGCCTACCACGCCGGCGAGGACAACGCCGACGAGCGGACCCGCGCCAACGCCACGTCGGTGTGGACGTTCACCCGGGCCGGGAAGCCGAAGCTGGACATCTACATCCACCTGGGCACGGTGGTCCAGGCCGGTGACCTGATCACCGTCGAGTGGGACTGGCCGGGCTATTCGGCCGACCTGATGAACGGCACCGGCCCGGAGGAGTTCGACGTGCTGTTCAACAAGGAGATCGGCAAGTTCGAGCACCGGGTGGTCTTCCGGAACGTCCGGTCGCCCGCCGCGTTCAAGGTGCGCAACCAGGGCGCGCAGAACCTGCAACGGCACCGGCTCGGCCCGGACATCGTGGTGGAGTTCTCGGCGGAGACACCCGAGCTGGACACCCGGATGGGATTCATCGCCGACTATTCGCAGAGCTGAAATGAGAAAGCCCGGAGCCAGCAGCGCTCCGGGCGATGGGCCGACCTGATCGCGGGATCAGTTGCCGCCCGTCTCGGAGCCGCCTGACATGGAAATCCGTTCCCGAGCCGAAATTGTGGCTCATTGTTCGGGGCGTTGGTCCGGTCAGGTTACACCGGCGGCCAGGTGAAGTCTTCTTCTGCCACCACCCCGATTCAGTGATGACAGGGGGTGATCACCGGCCTCCTCCCCCAGGGGGAAGGAGGCCGGTCACCGCGGTCAGCGCACGGCGTCCAGGGCGTCGACCAGGCCGTGGCCGTAGAACGTGTTGTTCTTCGCCGGGCCCGTGCACGCCGGCTCGGTGGCCGCGCACTTCACCACGTCGGCTTCGCTCTCCAGCAGCTGGGCCAGCAGCCGCGGCGCGATCCCCCGGTGCCGGGACGCGATCAGCGCCGCCACGCCCGCCGCGTGCGGGGCGGCCATCGACGTGCCGCACTTCTCGCCGTACTGGCCGCCGACGACGGTCGACAGCGGGCACGCCGGGCCGGCGCCCTCCGGAGGCGTCTGGCCGAAGTCGCCGCCCGGGGCCGTGACGTCGATCCTGCCGTAGTTGCTGAAGCCCGACTTCGTACCCGCGTAGCCCACCGACGACACCGTCACCACGCCGTCGGCCATCCCCGGGAGGATGGCGCACGACGAGTCCACCGGGTGCGGGCGGTTCTTGTCGGTCGTCTGGTTCGTCAGGTCCAGGCTGTCGTTGCCCGCCGCCGCCACGTTGAGCACGCCGCGCCGGGTCGAGAAGTCGATCGCGCGGCGGACCGCTTCGAACGCCGCCGCGTCACCCGGCTGCTTCGGGCAGTAGAACAGGCCCGGGTCGATGTAGTAGCTGTTGTTCGTCACCGCGAACCCGTGCCGGGCCGCCCAGACGAAGCCGCACACCGCCGACTCCGGGAAGATGTAGCCCTCGTCGTTGATGACCTTCACCGAGGCCAGCCGCACGCCCGGCGCGACGCCGGTGAAGCCCGCCGCCGGGTCCTTGCCCGCGATCGTGCCCGCCACGTGCGTGCCGTGGTCCGACGTCGTCGGGGCCCAGGACGCCGGGGAGAGGTCCGGCGCGCCCGTCACGCAGCCGGCGGACGAGCGCGCGTCGACGGCGGTGCGCAGCGCCGGGTGCGTCGCCTCGATGCCCGAGTCGAGCACGCCGACGGTCACCGCGCGGCTGCCCTGGTAGATCTTGTTCGCTTCGGGCGCGTGGATGGCCTTCATGTCCCACTGCTGCGCGGCGAGGTCACCGGCGGCGGCCACGGACCGCGTGTCCTCCAGCGTCCGCACCGCGCCCCGCGAGCGGGCGGCGGCCGCGCCGCCTTGGGAAGCCACGTCCTTCGCGCCCGAATAGGCCCGGTAGACGCCGATCTTCTGCTGGAAGTCCGCGGTGCGCGAGCTCGCGATCGCGACGCCGATTTCGGCGTAGTAGGCGACCTTCGTGCCGCACTTGGCCGCCAGTTCCCGGTCGACGGCCGACTCGCGGGTGCCCGGCTGGTACGTCACGACGTAGGTGTACGGCGTGCTCGTCGTGTCGCAGGCGGCCGGTGCGGCCTCCGCGGCCGGGGCCGCCGCGAACAGGCCGCCTCCGACGGCCAGCACGAGCGGGGCCGCCATTCGACGTAAACGGGACATTCCACCTCCAGGTTCGGTGGCGCCAACCTAAACCGGCCCCGGAGACCGCGCCACCGACCAAAGTCAGGAGGAGACGCGCGAACCCGCGCGGACCCCGCGCCAGCCGAGCACGCCGATGATCGTGCCGAGCACGAACGAAACGACGGTCAGCACCGCGTGCACCACGAAGTACGCGGTGGGCGAGCCGTCGGGTGCCCAGGCGCGGTCGCTGTCCCAGAGGTTCTTGGCGAAGGTGATCCAGATGATCCACGACCACACACCGAAGGCCAGCAGGAACAGCGAGGTGCCGCGTGAAATGCGCATGCCCCAGTATGCGGCGGCGGTCGCGGCGCTAGATTGCGTGGGTGCACTCCGTTGTCTCCCGGTCGCTCAAGGTCTTCACGACGACGCTCGCCGCCGCCCTCCTGGCCCTGAGCACCCCGGCGCTGGCCGCCGCGGCACCGCAGCAGGGCCAGTGCGCGAACCGCCAGGCGCCCCCGCCGCCGGTCGACACGTCGGAGAAGCCGGCGCCGGGCAAGCAGGCCCCGCCGCCGCTGGCCGTGCCCGCGGTCCCGGCAGGCGGCGACCGGATGGCCGAGTGCGGCCTGATCACCCCGGACGGCGCGCTCAACCCGCCGGACGGCAACACCGCGGCGTCGTGGCTGGTGCAGGACCTCGACACGGGCGCGGTCATCGCGGCGAAGGACCCGCACGCCCGGCAGCGGCCCGCGTCGCTCATCAAGACGCTGCTCGCGCTGGTCGTCGTCACCCAGCTGGACCCGCTGCAGCCGATCGTCGCGACGAAGGAGGACGCGGAGCAGGAGTGCACCTGCGTCGGCCTCGTCGCCGGCGGCCAGTACACGGTCGACCAGCTGCTGCACGGCCTGCTGATGCACTCGGGCAACGACGTCGCGCACGCGTTCGCGACCGCGCTCGGCGGGGTCGACGCCACGGTGGCGAAGATGAACGCGCTGGCCGCGAAGATCGGCGCGCTCGACACGCGGGCCGCGACCCCGTCGGGCCTGGACGGGCCGGGCATGTCGACCTCGGCCTACGACCTCAGCCTGATCTTCCACTACGCGATGAAGCAGCCGGAGTTCGCGAAGGTCGTCGCGACGAAGAACTTCGTGTTCCCGCCGGCCGGCGGCAAGCCGGCCATCCCGATCTACAACGACAACAAGCTGCTCGGCGTCTACCCCGGCTTCCTCGGCGGCAAGACCGGGTTCACCGACGACGCCCGCCACACCTACGTCGGCGCGGCGCAGCGCAAGGGCAAGCGGCTCGCGGTCGTCATGCTGCGCGCCGAGCAGAAGCCGACGAAGGTGGTCGACCAGGCGGCGAAGCTGCTCGACTACGGCTTCGCGCTGGAGGCCGACCGGGCCGTGCCGGTCGGCCGGATCACCTACCAGGCGCCGGCCGCGACGCCGGCCGATTCGTCGGTGCTCGCCGAAGGCGACACGGGCAACAGCGGGACGTCCTCGGCCGCGTCGGCGGCGAAGGAGGACCCGTTCGGCGTCACCGGCTGGATCATCACGCTGGTGGTATTCCTGATCATCGTCGGCGGGTTCGTGGTCGGGCACCAGCGCAAGAAGGCCGCGGGTTAACTGTCACAGCTGGTCCGTCCGGGCCGGGACGCCGAGCAGGAGCTTGCCGGACAGCTCGTAGCTGGCCGGGTTGACCTGGAAGTGGGCGGTCGCGGTGTGGGCGTCGCGGAAGCGGCGTTGCAGCGGCGACGTCTCGTAGATCGCCGCGCCGCCACCGAGTTCGTACATGCTTTCGGCGACTTTCGCGGCCGTGCGCGTCACGTGCGTCGCGGCCAGCCGGAGGCCGAGCCTGAGCGCGTCCGGGACCGGTTCGGTGCCCTGCGCGGCCTGCCAGGCGTCGTCGATGCTGGTGTAGAAGAGCAGTCGCGCCGCACGCAGGGCCGCCTCGGCTTCCGCGACGGCGGCCTGGGTCGCCGACCGTTCGGCCAGCGACCGGCTGGAGCCGAGCGGCCGGCGCGTCCCGGCGAGTTCGACGAGGTCGTCGATCGCGCCGCGCGCGTTGCCCAGCGCGGCGGCGGCGACCGAGAGCGCGAAGAACCCGAAGAGCGGAAACCGGTGCAGCGCAACGGCTTCCGGCGGCGGCCCGGCCATGACCGAGAAGACGCGGTGGTCCGGGACGAACAGTTCGTCGGCCACGCAGTCGTGGCTGCCGGTGCCGCGCAGGCCGGTCGTGTGCCAGGTGTCGAGCACCTCGAGGTCGGCCTTCGGCAACGCGGCGATGCACAGCGCGTTCTCGTGCACGAACCCGGCGAACAGCCAGCCGGCGTGCGGAATGCCGCTGCAGAACGCCCACCGGCCGCTCACGACGTACCCGCCGTCGGCCTTCCGCCCGGTGCCGCGCGGCGCCCAGACCCCGGCGGCGACGGTGCGCGGGTCGCCGAAGACCTCCTCGGCGCACTTCCGCGGGGCGTAGGCCGAGAGCAGGCTGCTGGTGACGGCGATCGAGACGCACCACCCGGCGGAGGCGTCCCCGCGCGCGATCGTCTCGGCGGTTTCGAGGCTGACGGCGGGCGGCGCTTCGGGGCCGCCGAGGTGGCCGGGGACGCCGGTGCGGAACAGCTGGGCGTCGGTCAGCTTCGCGACCAGTTCGGCGGGGAGGGCGCGCTGCCGTTCGGTGACGGGCGCGAGGGTCCTGGCGAGCTCGGCACACTCGCGAGCGGCGTCCAGCAGCACAAGACCCTCCTTTACCAGGTCAAGACTTCCGCCGTCCGCCGAGCCACGCAAGCAGCGCGCCGGCGCTGAAGGCCCCGGCGACGGCACCGAGGCCGGGTCCGCGCTGCACGGTGACGTTCTGCTCGAGCCGCACCGGAGGTGGCGGCGCGATGACCGTGCGTTCGTTCTCCTTGGCGGTGGCGGTCCACGCCGTGATGAGCAGCAGGAACCGCGAGACGAGGTTCGCGAAGACGAGCAACCCGATGACGGGCCCGAACAGCGCGGCCGACGGCGACTTCGTCACGCTGGCCAGGTAGATCGACCCGACCTGCTGCAGGATGACGAACCCGACGGCGGCGACGACGGCGCCCTTGACGGCACTGCGCAGCGCGACGCGTTCCCGCGGCAGGCGGGCGATGACCCAGACGAAGACGAGGGTGTTCGCGGCGAGCCCGAGCACGATGGTGGCCCCGCGCAGCAGCACGATGGCCCAGGTGGCGTGTTCGAGCCCGACGAGTTCGAGCAGGAACTGCCCGATCCCACCCCCGACGGCGGTCAGCGCGAAGGAGACGACGAGGGCAACACCGAGCCCGATCAGCGCGACGAGGTCCTTGAGCGTCTGCTTGACGATCGGCTGCGGTTGTTTTTCCTGGCCCCACTGCGCGGTGAGGGCGTCCCGCAGGTTCGACATCCAGCCGATGCCGGAGTAGAGGGCGATGAGGAGACCGAAGATCCCGATCCCGCCGCCGGAGTCGAGCGCGCCCTTGACGATGCCGTTGACGAGGTCCTTCAGCCCGTCGGGCACGGAGTTGTTGATGCCGTCGGTGATCTTCGCGATGATCGTCTGGTCGTGGTTGACGACCAGCCCGACAACGGCGAAGGCGACCATGAACAGCGGAAAGACGGAGAGCACGCTGAAGTAGGTGATGGCGGCGGCGTAGTGGTTGCCGTACCGCTCGGTGAAGGCGTCGTTGGCCCGGATGAGGTGATCGAGCCACGGGTACTTCCACCGCAACCGCGGCAGCAGCTTTTCCTTCTCTTCAGTCGCCACCGTGAAACGCTAACCACGCACGGTGAACCCCGCAACGCGAGCGGCTCACGTGAGGGAGGTTCGCCCTGTTCTGTCCACGGGCTCGGCTCTGTCCACAGCCTCGGCCGGTTGTGGACAGGAGGTTCGTTTCGGGCCGCGAAAACCGGGTTCGTCGGTGGGGGCCGATAGACTGGACTTGGGCACGCCCCCCAGGGAGGGCGGGAGCGATCTGCGGTTCCGGGGGTGGTGGCAACACCTGAGTGTTCAGGGGTTGCCTCGTGTCCAGACTGGATCGAGATCGTGCCCCGGCTGAGGTGTCCTCGCGTTCTTGAGTTTGGACGAGCGGATCAGGATCACTGACCGCCTCCGACAGCCCGGGATCTCGCTGCGGGCGATCGCGGCCGGGCTGGGCGTCCGGTCTCGACGGTCAGCCGGGAGCCGGCCCGCAATCAGCGGCCCGATGGCTGCCGGCCCCACACCACGCACGAGCGGACCACTGAGCGGTGCGTCCGCGGCCGACTTGCCGGAAGCCCGGCGGAACGGCCGGGCAACCGTTCGCGAGCGGCTCACGTGAGGAAGGCCAGCAGGGCGGGGTAGGCGTCCGCCGCGGTGAGGACACGTGCTCGGCGGCTCGCGGCGAACGCGGCCACCTCGTCGTAGGCGCGGTTCAGCTCCGGCTCGGTCAGCGGTGCCACCGTCTCGATCCCCGACGAGCCGCGAGCGGCGAAGCGGCGCCGGACCACCTCGCGCCCCGGCAGCAGCACGACCTCGTGGAAGCTCGCTCCGCGTTCGCTCGCCAGTGCTTCCAGCCGTTCCGGAAACCCCGGCCGGGCCAGCAGCTGCGGCACCACCACGTCGTGGCCCGCGGTCAAGTGCGTGCGCGCCGCCGCCAGTGCGATGTCGCGGGCCAGCCGTCCGGCCTCGGCCGGGGACGAACGCCAGCCGCCGAGCATGGCGCGGATGTGGTCGATGTCCAGGGCCAGTGCCGGCGGGTGGGCGTCGGCGTAGCGCCGGGCGAGCGTCGACTTGCCGCTGCCCGGCGGGCCGTTGAGCAGGATCAGCTTCACCGCACCGGCGGCAGGAACCCGATCCGCTGGTACGTCTTCGACAGGGTCTTCGACGCCACTTCGCGCGCGCGTTCGGCACCCACGGCCAGGACCTTGTCCAGCTCCGCGACATCGTCCAAATAGGACTTCACGCGCTCCTGGATCGGCGTCACCCACTCGACGAAGACCTCGCCGAGGTCCTTCTTCAGGTCGCCGTAGCCCTTGCCTTCGTACGCGGCTTCGAGGTCGGTGATCGCGCGCCCGGTCAGCGCCGAATAGATCGTCAGCAGGTTCGACACGCCCGCCTTGTTCTCCGCGTCGAACCTGACCTCGCGTCCGGTGTCGGTGACCGCCGAGCGGATCTTCTTCGCCGAGCGCTTCGGATCCTCGAGCAGCTCGATGAGCCCGTTGACGTTGGCCGCCGACTTGCTCATCTTGGCCGTCGGTTCCTGCAGGTCGTAGATCTTCGCCGTGTCCTTGATGATGTACGGCTCCGGCACCACGAACGTCTTGCCCAGCCGGTTGTTGAAGCGCTGCGCGAGGTCGCGCGTCAGCTCCAGGTGCTGGCGCTGGTCCTCGCCGACCGGGACGGCGTCGGCCTGGTAGAGCAGGATGTCGGCCGCTTGGAGGATCGGATACGTGAAGAGGCCGACGCTCGAACGGTCGGAGCCCTGCTTCGCCGACTTGTCTTTGAACTGCGTCATCCGGCCGGCCTCGCCGAAGCCGGTCTGGCACTCCAGCACCCAGCTCAGCTGGGCGTGCTCCGGCACGTGGCTCTGGACGAACAGGGCGCTGCGCTGCGGGTCGATCCCGATGGCCAGCAGCTGCGCGGCCGAGACGCGAGTGCGCTGCCGCAGCACCTTGGGGTCCTGCTCGACCGTGATCGCGTGCAGGTCGACCACGCTGTAGAACGTCTCGTGCGTGTCCTGCAGCTTCACCCACTGGCGCAGCGCGCCGAGGTAGTTGCCGAGGTGGAACGAGTCGGCGGTGGGCTGGATCCCGGACAGGACCCGCGGGCGGCGCTCTGCGACGGTCTGTTCTTCGGACACGTCAGGATTCTTCCAGGCCGGGACGACCGGCGGGCGCGGAGGGCCCTCAGGCGTTCGGGCGCGGCGTGAGGAACGGGCTCGTCGGCGTGACGTCGGGTTCGGCGAGCACGGCTTCGGCCATCGCGGTGACCGGCCCGTCCGCGACGATCGGGGTGGCGTCGGCGAGCGCCGCGGCGGCCCGGGTCTTGCGGCGCTGGCGCAGCACGCCCAGCGTCATGCCGACGATGCCCAGCGCGACGGCGACCAGCCCGACGGGGCCGAGCACGCCGAACGTCTCCGCGTTGGTGCCGGACTGCGCGGTCGTGATGACGGCGGCGAACGCGCTGCCGCCGCCGGCCAGGAGCAGGCCGGCCGGGACGAGCGCGACCACCACGGCCGCGCGGGAACCGCGCAGGGTGGACCGCAACAGGGTTCGACCTGGGTTGCGCACCGGAGTGCCTCCCGCGAGTAACGCTCACCCATCCGAGTGAGACGTTGCGTGCTACTGGTCAAAAAACTACCGAGCGTGTCAAGACCTGCCGGTTCTGATCAACTCGGGAGCGAGAGTAGCGCTCATCCAGTAAGACGGTCGGGGCACCCCCAGGGTTCACTCTGGTTACTCGAAGGGGTGACATTCGGCCGAAGAAGTACTACTTGAAGTAGAGCGTGGCCTCCGTGGTCACCCGTCCTCCGCAGTGCTCGCCGGGCGTCCTCCTGTTCGGGAGGCCGTTCACCGGATAGTGGCGCTCGGGAAGTCGATGTCGTAGGTCGCGGTGACCGGCGCGTGGTCGGACCAGCGCTGGTCGTAGGCGGCGGCCCGCTCGACCACGACCTCGACGACCTTCTCGGCGAGGCCGGGGGTCGCGAGCTGGCAGTCGATGCGCCAGCCGGAGTCGTTGTCGAAGGCCTGGCCGCGGTAGGACCACCAGGTGTACGGGCCGGGGCCGTCCGGGTCGAGCCGGCGCTGGACGTCGGTGTAGCCCGCCTCGGTGTAGACGCGGCCGAGCCAGGCGCGTTCCTCGGGCAGGAAGCCGGAGTTCTTGCGGTTGCCGCGCCAGTTCTTGAGGTCGACGGTGTCGTAGGCGATGTTCCAGTCCCCGACGACGACGGCCTCCCGCCCGGCCGCGGCGGCCTTCGCCCGCAGCTCGACGAGGTAGGGCAGGAACGCGGCCATGAAGCGTTCCTTTTCGTCCTGGCGTTCGGTGCCGACGTCCCCGCTGGGCAGGTAGAGGCTCGCGACGACGACGTTCGGCAGGTGCACCTCGAGGTAGCGCCCGCTGTCCTCGAACTCCGGCTCGCCGAAGCCGATGCGCACCTCTTCGGGCTCGACGCGGCTGTACACGGCGACGCCGTTGCGCCCCTTGGCCGCCGACGGCGCGTGCACCGAGAACCACCCGTCGGGCTCGACGACCTCGGCGGGCAGCTGACTGGCTTCGGCCCGCACCTCCTGACAGGCGACGACGTCGGCCTTCGTGGCGGCGAGCCACTCGACGAAGCCCTTTTTGGCGGCGGCGCGGAGGCCGTTGACGTTCACGGTGGAGACGGTCAGCACGCCGTGAACGCTACCTGCCGTGGCCGCTCTGCGAGACTGCCGGGCATGGGTGGCGCGGCGAGCAGGCTGACGGTGCTGGGCAGTTGCGGGGCGTGGCCGGAGCCCGGCCGCGCCTGCGCCGGATTCCTGTTGGAGCACAACGGTTTTCGCGTCGTGCTGGACCTCGGGTACGGCGCCGCGCCGCGACTGTTCACGCACTGCGGCGACGGGCTGCCCGACGCGGTGATCGTGACGCACGAGCACCCGGACCACTGCGCGGACGTGAGCGCATTGGGCAGGGCGTGGCACTACACGGTCCAGGCCGGCGAGCCGACGGCCCGGCTGCCGCTGCACTGCACGCCGGGCACCGTCCGCCGGCTCGAGGCGATGGAGCCCCGGCCGCACCCGGAGACGCTGTTCGAGGTGCACGACCTGGCCGAGCCGGCGGACATCGGACCGTTCCGCATGACGCCGCACCTGCTACCGCACCACCAGCCGAACTTCGGCGTGCGCTTGACGGCCCCCGGGTTGACGGTGGCGTACACGGGCGACACGGGCCCGTCGCCGGCACTGGCCGACCTGGGTCGCGACGCGGACCTGTTCATCTGCGACGCCACCCTCCGCACCGAGCAGCCGGAGCCCCGCTACCTGATGACGGCGGCAGAGGCGGGCCACTGGGCAGCCAAGGCAGGCGCGGCCCGGTTGCTACTGACGCACTTCTGGCCCGGCACAGACCGCCAGGCGGCGGCCGAGGAGGCGCGCGGCCGGTTCGGTGGCGAGGTGCTGGTCGCGGACGAGGACCTGACGATCGAGCTCTGACGCCCGGGGTTGAGCACTCGGCTCGGCTCGGCCCGCGTTCGGTCCGGCTTGGCTCGGCTTGGCTCGGCTCGGCCCACGTTCGGCTCGGCTCGCGCCCGGCTGGGCTGGGCTGGGCTGGGCTGGGCTCGGCTGGGCCCGCGTTCGGCTCGGCTCGGCTCGGCTCGGCTCGGCTCGGCTCGGCCCCAGCGTTCGCCGACCCAAGCGGACCACGCAACCCGGCAGTCAGGGCCGTCCCCACAGCCCACCGCCGATCGAACGCCGACGCTCAAACCCGTCCGAACACTGCGCCCCAGGCTCCCGTCCGGGCCCGCGAGACTCCCCCTGGAGACCTCACGGACACCTCCGGTCCGGCCGGCGATCACGCCATTCAGTTGTCGCCCGTCCCCGGACGGTTCCCTCCTTTCCGACGGCTCCACCGCCGCCACCTGCGGTTTTCGACCTGATCACTTCTACCACCCACCACCGACAAAAACCGGATCGCGGGCACGCCGAAGCCGGCCTCGAAAGGCGAGAAACACAAATCCTCAGCAGGCCGACCCGGCCACCGGCTGGGTGAACTCCGCCGCCACCCACTTGTCGTCGGCCACCTTGCGGAAGCCGTTCTGTACGCCCGGCAGGGCGTCGAACTGGGCGTCGCGCAGGTACTTGCCGACGATCTTCGCCTTGCCGTCCGCCGCCTCGCGGGCGTTCAGGACGTCTGCCGTCACGGTGACCTTGCAGCCCGTTGCCGAGGCGCCCGATGCCTGCTTCTCCGTGTTCATGGCGTAGACGATGACGACCAGAGCGAGCGCGCCCAAGATGAGCAGAGTCTTCTTCGACATGCCTTCCTCCAACCCGCGAGCCGTCCCCACGCCAAGGGTAGGCAATCCTTTACCCGGGCGGCAGCGCCGGACGTCGCAACCACCCGGAGGCGCCAGCGGGGGTCACCAAGCGTGATCATGCGAAAGCCCCCTCCCCGGTAGGCGAACCGGGAAGGGGGCCGTCGAACAGAGACTCAGCCCTGGGCGATCTTCTTCGCCAGGTTGTCGTCCAGCGTCGCGAGGAACTCCTCGGTCGTCTGCCACGGCTGGTCCTTGCTGATCAGCAGCGCGAGGTCCTTCGTCATCTGGCCGCTCTCGACGGTCTCGACGACGACCTGCTCCAGCGTGTTCGCGAAGCCGATCAGCTCCTGGTTGCCGTCCAGCTTGCCGCGGTGCTCGAGGCCGCGGGTCCAGGCGTAGATCGACGCGATCGGGTTCGTCGACGTCGGCTTGCCCTGCTGGTGCTGGCGGTAGTGCCGGGTGACCGTGCCGTGCGCGGCCTCGGCCTCGACGGTCCGGCCGTCCGGCGTGCGCAGCACCGACGTCATCAGGCCGAGCGAGCCGAAGCCCTGCGCGACCGTGTCGGACTGGACGTCACCGTCGTAGTTCTTGCACGCCCAGACGTAGCCGCCCTCCCACTTCATGGCCGCGGCGACCATGTCGTCGATCAGGCGGTGCTCGTAGGAGATGCCCTTGGCGTCGAAGTCGGCCTTGAACTCGGCGTCGAAGATCTCCTGGAACACGTCCTTGAACTGGCCGTCGTAGGCCTTGAGGATGGTGTTCTTGGTCGACATGTACACCGGCAGGCCGCGGTCGAGGCCGTACTGCAGCGACGCGCGCGCGAAGTCCTCGATCGACTTGCGGTAGTTGTACATCCCCATCGCGACGCCGCCGCCCTCGGGGAACTTCGCGACCTGGAACTCCATCGGCTCCGACCCGTCCTCCGGGGTGAAGCTGATGGTCAGCGTGCCGGGGCCGGGGACCTTGAAGTTGGTTGCCTTGTACTGGTCGCCGTGGGCGTGGCGGCCGATGATGATCGGCTTCGTCCACGTCGGCACCAGGCGCGGGATGTTCTGGATGACGATCGGCTCGCGGAAGATGACACCGCCGAGGATGTTGCGGATGGTGCCGTTGGGCGACAGCCACATCTTCTTGAGGCCGAACTCCTCGACCCGCGCCTCGTCCGGGGTGATCGTGGCGCACTTGACGCCGACGCCGTGCTTCTTGATGGCGTTCGCGGAGTCGATGGTGACCTGGTCGTCGGTGCGGTCCCGCTCCTCGATACCCAGGTCGTAGTAGTCCAGGTTCACGTCCAGGTACGGGTGGATCAGCTTGTCCTTGATGAACTGCCAGATGATGCGGGTCATCTCATCGCCGTCGAGTTCGACGACGGTGCCCTGGACCTTGATCTTGGCCATGAGCAGCGGTGCTCCTTCCGCGGATCTTCGCGTTCTTCTTCTCAGTCTCGCCGGTAGCGGTACAAGCGTACTGCTTGACGGAGCTTGATGGTTCCAGTAGTGGTCGGCATCAAGTCTCCACCCGCGGTTTGTGGCGCGGATCACCGGGCACGAGCCGATCCGACCGCTCGCCGAGCAACCGTCGCTTTCCGGGATGAACCGGGGCACGATGCCACCCGTGAACCCATCATGCGGGAGGTGACGGGCATGTCGACCCATCGGTACGCCGACTACGACGACGACTACGAGAACGACTACCAGGACGCCGGCGACGCCGACGTGCTCGAAGAGCGGCCCCGCCGGGGCGCCGCGCACGTCGTCAGCGCGCTCGGCGGCCTCGTGCTGACACCGGTCGCGCTGGGCCTGCTGAGCTGGGGCGGCCTGCGCCAGCAGCAGCTGATCCAAGCCACGCTGAGCACCAACCGCGACCCGCTGGGCATCGCGCTGCTCGCCGGCGGCGCCATCCTCCTGCTGATCATCGCCGCCCTCGGCGCGCTGTCGGCGACCGGCCCGATCCTCGGCGGGCTCATCTACGGCGTGCTGCCCGGCGTCGCCGCGATGGCCGTGCCCGAATGGGGGTTCCGGCTGGTCAACCTCATGCCGAAGAGCGACATCGCCTACGGCGTCATGGACTTCCTCTTCATCGGCGGCCTGCTCGGCGTGGGCTTCCTGCTGGTCGGCAGCGGGCTGGCCAACGCGCTCGTCCGGCGGCGCCGCGAGGCCTGACGCGCGCCGGTGGCATCATCGGGCGATGGGACTGTTCACCGTGGCCGAGGCCCGCGACGAACTGACGCGCCTGCGGCCGGTCCTCGACGAACTCGTGCGCGTCCGCGCCGATGCGGCCGAGCTCGCGGCGTCGCTGCGGCCGGGCGGCCGGGCCACCGAGCTGGGCGGACTGCCCGAGTGGAAGGCCGCGCAGGCCCGCCTCGACGACCTGATGATGACGGTCCAGCGCACCGGCGCCGAGCTCAAGGGGTTCGCGCCGCTGCTGGTCGACTTCCCCGCCGAGCTGGACGGCACCGACGTGCTGCTGTGCTGGCTCGAAGGCGACCGCGACCTGGGCTGGTACCACCGCGCCGACCTCGGCTTCGCGGGCCGTCGGCCGCTGAAAACCACTGGTGGCGCCGGTTAGGTTGGGTCCGTGGACCACGACGTGAGGGCCGCCGTCTTCGACGGCACCGCCGAGCACTACGACGAAGACACCTTCCACGCCCGCGTGGCCGAAGCGCTGGTCGAGCCCCTGCCCGACGGCCCGGAGCTCGTCCTCGACGTCGCCACGGGAACCGGCTTCGCGGCGTACGCGGCATTGCGGCTGAAGCCGGCCCGCGTGCTGGCTGTCGACCTGTCGCCGGAGATGCTGGCGCGGGCCGAGGCCAAGGCGGACCTCGACCCCGAACGGCGGATCACCTGGCAGGTCGCGCCCGCGGTGCCGATGCCGGCCGAGGACCACTCGGCCGACATCGTGCTGTGCGCGTCCTCGCTGCACTTCCTGGGCGCCGCCGCCTTCCCGGACTGGCGGCGCGTGCTGCGTCCGGGCGGGCGGCTGGCCTTTTCGGTGGTGTCCGGAGCGCGGTTCAAGCCCTCGGGACCGTTCGCGGAGCTGGTGCCGGGCGACCTGGAGTTCCCGCACGACGAGGCCGGGGCCGCGCTACTGGCCTGGTCGGCGGGCTTCGTGGACGCTTCGGCGCGGACCTTCACCGTCGACGACGGCGAGCGGGTCCGCAGTGTCTTCCTGGTGCACGCCACGGCCCCGTGAGGGTCAGCGGGTGAAGTGGACCTCGCCGCGGGTGGCCGGGGCATCCGGGGCGCCGCAGCGCTGGACGAACGTCAGGTCCACGCCCGAGGCGTCGAGGCGGTCGATCGTGAAGTCGGCGTAGGCGTCGGTGCACCCGAAGCTGCCGCTGACCACGAAGACGCCCGGTGTGGACAGCGCCGGGTCACCCTGGCCGCGGAACCGCGCGCCGGTGTACGTGCCGGTGTGCAGGGTCTCCCCCGCCGGTGCACTCAGCTCGACGCGCAGGTCCTTCAGCCCCGACTGGACGTCGATCTTCAGCACGCCGTTGTACTCCCAGACGGCGATCTCGTCGGCCGGCGCCGCGTACTGGGCGCTGCCTTCCAGCGGAAAAGCACCGGCTTCCGACGTGTAGGCGACCGTCTGCACCGGGTCCGCCGAAGCGACCGGGACGAGCGCCACGCCCAGCCCGGCCGCCGCCGTCAGGACCACGCACGCACGACGAACTGAATTCACGGAACCTCCCCCTGTTCGAGCCGCCCTTCGCGGCACTGCCGATCATGCTGACAGGGTCACTCACCCGGGGGATAGAGCAGTTCTACTCAACGGTGCAGCGAAGTGCCCTTGAGGATCTTGTCGACGGCGTTCTTCGGCCCGTGCACGGCCATCCCGGCCAGCGCCAGCTTCTCCCCCGGCACCGCGCGCACCGCGGCACGGTTGTCGTCGTCGTTGCCCGTGTGGAACAGCTCGTCGGTGAAGATCGAAAACTTCAGGCCGCGGCCGAGCGCGCGGGCGTGGGCCGCGGTCAGCACGTCCGCGGTGCCGGAAAAGACCATGACCGGCTGGCCGAACATCGGCAGGTACTCCGTGCCGTCGGCGTCGGCGTAGGGCTCGCCCATCAGCTCCGGCGTCACGTGGGCGAGGCCGCTGACCAGGAACGCCGTGACGTTGAGCCGCTGCCAGGACGCCAGGTCGTCGCGGAGCAGGACGGCGATCTTCGTGTCGAAGGAACTCATGCCGGTCACGATCGCCCGGGCGCGACGTCCGCGTCTTGTACGTTCTTGACATGGCGCAGGTGGAGGCGTGGCGACCGGCGGTCCCGGGGATCGCCGAGGTCTTCCACGCCCGGTTCACCACGCACGCGTACCCGCTGCACACGCACGACACGTGGACGCTGCTGATCGTCGACGACGGCGTCATCCGCTACGACCTCGACCGCCACCACCACGGCGCGCTCGGCCCGGCGGTGACGCTGCTGCCGCCGAACGTCGCCCACGACGGCCGGGCCGCGACCAGCCACGGCTTCCGCAAGCGCGTGCTCTACCTGGACGCCCAGGTGCTCGGCGACGACCTCATCGGCGCGGCGGTCGACCGCCCGAGCCTCGCCGACGGGCTCCTGCGCACCCGGATCCACCAGCTCCACGAGTCCCTCGCCGAGCCGGGTGACGCGTTCGAGGCCGAAAGCCGGCTGGTGCTGGTGGCCGACCGGCTGCGCACCCACCTCGGCCGCCCGGTGGCGCACGAGCCGAAGCGTGGCCTGGCCGACGACCTGCGGGATCTCCTGGACGCGCGCCTGCCGGACGCGCTGACGCTCGCCGAAGCGGGCGAGACGCTCGGCGCGCACCCGGCGTACCTCGTCCGCTGCTTCGGGGCGCGGTTCGGCCTGCCGCCGCACCGCTACCTGACCGGCCGCCGGGTGGACCGGGCCCGCCGCCTGCTGCTCGACGGCACCCCGGCGGCGCAGGTCGCGGCCGCGGCGGGGTTCACCGACCAGGCCCACCTGACGCGGCACTTCAAGCGGTACCTGGGCACGACGCCGTCCCGTTACGCGAAAGCCCGGTGACGGCGAAAGCCGGAGCGCACCCTGCAAGAACACGGCTGTGTCAAAATGACGGGATGCTGCGCGAACTGCACCTGACCGGCGACCCGGCAGCCGACAAGCTGCTGAACGACGACCCGTTCGCCCTGCTCGTCGGGATGCTCCTGGACCAGCAGTACCCGATGGAGCACGCCTTCGCCGGCCCGCGGAAGATCGCCGACCGGATGGACGGGTTCGACCTCGCGAAGATCGCCGCGACCGATCTCGAGGAGTTCGTCGAGCTGTGCGTGGTCCCGCCCGCCATCCACCGCTACGGCGGTTCGATGGCCCGCCGCGTCCACGCGCTCGCCCAGCACATCATCGAGAACTACGACGGCCGCACCGAGGGCATCTGGCTCGACGGCCGCCCGAAGCCGAACGGTCCCGAAGTCCTCAAGCGGCTGAAGGCCCTGCCGGGGTTCGGCGAGCAGAAGGCCAAGATCTTCCTTGCCCTGCTTGGCAAGCAGCGCGGCGTGCAGCCGAAGGGCTGGCGCGAGGCGGCCGGCGCGTACGGCGACCGCGGCTCGCGCCGGTCGATCGCCGACGTCACGAGCGCCGAAACCCTCAACCAGGTCCGCGCGTTCAAGAAGGCCGCCAAGACCGCGGCCACTCCCGGCTAACGCACCCAGACGCGCAGCGGGCCCAGCGGCTCGGCGCCGTGGTCCAGCGCGATCCGCAGGTCTTCGCCGTGTTCGTAGCCGACCACCGGGACGCCGGGGAACGCCGCAGCCACCGCCGCCACCGCGCCCGGCCAGGACTCTGCCGGTCCCGAGAAGTTGGACAGCCCGACCACGCCGTCGCCGCGGTGGGCGACGACCGTCGCCGGTCCCCCGGACAGCACCGCCACCGAGTCGTCCACCGGGAAGCCGTGGCCGGCCACCTGCCGCCAGCCCGGCTCGGGGACGCCCGGCCCGCACGCGATCCAGGTCGCTTCGAACAAGATCGAGAACCCCGGTAGGTCCAGGTTCGCGAAGCTGTCCTTGACCGAACACCCCGCGGAGCCGTCGACGAACGGGAGGACGTCGGCGGCGGTGGCGTCCGGGGTCAGCGTCACCGCGTCCGGGTAGTACTCCCGAGTGCGGGACGGCGAAGTCCACGCCCGCGGGCCGAACTCCCCGCCGCACACCAGGTCGCACCACGCGGCGTTTTCCGCGACCGTCCACTCGAGACCGCTCACAGCAGGCCCGCCAGCTTGTACAGCACCAGGCTGCCCGCCACGGCGACGTTCAGGCTGGCGCCGGTGCCGACCATCGGGATCTCGACGACGCTGTCGAGCAGGTCGAGCGCCTCCGGCGGGATCCCGGTCTGCTCGTGGCCGAGGACGGCGATCGTGCGGCCGCGGGCGGCGGGCAGGTCGGCCAGCCGGACCGCTTCCTCGGCCAGTTCGACGCCGACCACCCGCGTGCCCGCCGCCCGTTCACGCGCCAGCCAGCCCGGTGGGTCGTGCACCCAGTGCACGCAGGCCGGCCGCCGCAACGTGTTCCCCCTCCGCAACGCTTCGGGCACCCACGGGAACCGCGGCACGGCGAGGCACGCGCCGACGGCGTCACACGTGCGCAGCAGCGTGCCGAGATTCGCGCCGTGCAACGGCCACAGCGGGGCGGCCACCAGGTGACCCCAACAGGAATGTGCTTTGCTCCGCCGGGACTTCCGCAGCTCTCGTGGCGTGCGGACCCGGACCGAAGGGCTCACCGGCGCCGAGGCGCGGCGCCTCCGAATTCGCTGATCATGCTTGAAATTCTAACCCGTTCGCGGGGTCCTCGGGACGAGTTTCCGCTCCTACCCTGGACACGGAGGTGAAGCCCATGCACGCAGGAGTAGGAGACGAAATCCAGGTGCACGGCCGGACGGTCGGGTCGGCCGAGCAGCGTGGCGAGATCCTCGAAGTCCGTGGCCCCGACGGCGCGCCGCCCTATCTGGTGCGGTTCGCCGACGGGCACGAGGGGCTCGTCTACCCCGGGCCCGACTGCGAAGTCCAGGCGCACGCCGACTAACCGACGGCGACCTGTTCCCGAGGCTCGCGGACCCGCCCCCACGCCGCGCCCACCAGCAGCAGGGCCACGAGCGTCAGCGCGGCCGCGACCTCGGGCAGCAGCAGCGGGCCGCCCGAAGCGAGCACCGCGCCGCCGACCACGCCGGACAGGCCGACGCCCAGGTAGATCGCGGACGCGTTGAGCGAAAGCACCAGACCGGCGTGGCCCGGCGAAAGCTCGATCAGGCGGTGCTGCACCGGCGGGTTGAACGACCACGTCGCCAGCCCCCAGACGAACAGCGAGATCCCGGCCGCGACCGGCGTCACCGTCGTCAGCGGCAGCAACGCCATCACCGCGGTGATGGCCACCGTGACCACGAGGAGCGGCCGGCGCGAGCCCCAGCGGTCGGTCGCCCGGCCGCCGGCGAAGTTGCCGATCGCGCCGCCGACGCCGTAGCAGAAGAGCAGCACCGTCACGGTCGTGCCGTGCACGTTCGCGGTCGCGGCCAGCAGCGGCGAGACGAACGTGTAGACCATGAACGCGGCCAGGCAGGCGAGCACCGTCGTGGCCAGCATGACGAGCACCCGCGGGTCGCGGCCCGCGGCGAACCGCTCGGCCAGGCCCACCCGCGGCGGCGCCGCGACCGTGGGCAGCGCCAGGCGCACGGCCAGCGCGCTCACCAGCGAGAACGCGGCGACCAGCGCGAACGCCGTCCGGTAGCCGAGGTGCTGCGAGATGAGGCTGCCGAGCGGGACGCCGAAGATGAGCGCGACCGTCAGGCCGCCGAACACCAGCGCGACGGCGCGGCCGCGGCGTTCGGGAGCGGTCAGCTCGGCCGCCACGGCGCTGGCCGCGGGCGTGAACACCGCGGCGCCGACCGCGGTCACCACCCGGGCGACCAGGAGCGAGCCGTAGCCGGGCGCGAGCGCGGCGAACAGGTTGCCGGCGCCGGTGACGGCGAGCGCCGCGACCAGCAGCGTGCGGCGTTCCCAGGTGCCGGTGGCGGCGGCGAACAGTGGCGAGCCGACCGCGTAGGCGATGGCGAAGGCGGTGACGAGCTGCGCCGCGGCCGTGGCCGAGACGTGCAGCTCGCCGGTCAGCGCGGGCAGCAGCCCGGCGACGATGTAGCCGCTGGTCCCGACGCCGAAGGCGCCGAACGCGAGGACGGAGATCCTCGAAGGAGCAGGTGCGGACATGGGCTGGGCCCCCAAGCGAAGCAGGGATTGGTTCGACGAACGTCGTAGTTCGACAGTCACCGTACTACGACTCACCCCGTAATTTCGACCGGCGTCGTACAATGGGCGTCATGGCCAAGCACGGGACCCTGCCGCCGCTCTACTACCCGGCGCAGGAGGAGATCACCGTCGAAGGCGTGCTGCGCGCCCTCGCCGACCCCGTCCGGCTGGCCATCGTGCGCCAGCTGGCGGCGACCGACGAGGAAATCTCGTGCAGCGGGCTGACCGTGCCGGTGACGAAGTCCACAATCACCCACCACCTGAGCATCCTGCGCCAGGCCGGTGTCGTGGCCGGCCGCCAGGAAGGCACGACACGGTACAACTCGTTGCGCCGCAAGGATCTTGACGCCCTGTTCCCGGGCCTGCTGAACGGCGTGCTGGCCGCTCCGCGCTGATCACGGCGTTACGGTGTGGATCGTCACCCGATATCGGGATGACAACAGGCCCCCTCGCTTGTTGGACTGGGCGTAGGCAGCTCACGGCGCTGGGGCCGATCGGCTGTCTTCTTTTATGCCCCCGTACTGAACCGATCCAGTGATCGGCTGAGTAATCGATTACCCACCTTGGAAGGAGTGCCGTGCCCGTCGCGCTGCTCGCGCTCGCCATCGGAGCTTTCGGCATCGGGACCACCGAGTTCGTCATGATGGGCGTGCTGCCCCAGGCGGCCGCCGACTTCGGCGTCGACATCCCGACCGCCGGCCACCTCATCTCCGCCTACGCCCTCGGCGTCGTCGTCGGCGCCCCGCTGCTCACCGCGGTCGCCGTCCGGCTGCCGCGCAAGACCATGCTGCTGGCCATGATGGGCCTGTTCACGCTGGGCAACGCCCTCTTCGCGCTGTCGCCAACCCAGGAGTTCGGCGTCGCGTTCCGGTTCCTCGCCGGCCTGCCCCACGGCGCATTCTTCGGCGCCGGCGCCGTCGTCGCCTCCAGCCTCGTCGGCCAGGGCGAACGCGCCAAGGCCGTGTCACTGATGTTCCTCGGCCTGACGCTGGCCAACGTCATCGGCGTGCCGCTGGGCACGCTGCTGGGCCAGCAGGTCGGCTGGCGCGCCACGTTCGGCGTGGTCGCCGTGATCGGGCTGGTCGCCATCGCGGCCATCGCGAAGCTCGTCCCGCACCAGGGCAAGCCCCCGGCCGACGCGTCGCTGCGGAACGAGCTCGGCGCGTTCAAGCGGCCGCAGGTGCATTTGGCGCTGGCGATCGTCACGTTCGGGCTGGGCGGCGTGTTCGCCTGCCTGTCGTACATCACGCCGATGCTGACGGACGTCGCCGGCTACTCGCCGTCGAACGTCACGCTGCTGCTGTCCCTGGCCGGCGTCGGCATGACGATCGGCAACCTGCTCGGCGGCCGGCTGGCCGACCGAGCGCTGATGCCGAGCCTGTACATCGCGCTGCTGGCGCTGGCGTCGGTGCTGGGCATCTTCACGATCACGGCGCAGGGCAAGATCGGCGCGGCGATCACGATCTTCTTCGTCGGCGTCGCCGGGTTCATGATCGGCCCGATGATGCAGGCGCGGATCATGGAGAAGGCGGGCGGCACACCGTCCCTGGTGTCGGCCGCCGTCCAGTCCGCGTTCAACATCGCCAACTCGATCGGTGCGTACCTCGGCGGGCTCGTCATCGCCGGCGGGCTCGGCCTGGTCGCCCCGAACTGGGTCGGCGCGCTGCTGGCCGTCTTCGGACTCACCCTGGCGATCGTCTCGGGCACCTTGGACCGGCGCGAAGCCCGCGCCGAACGGCGTGAGCTCGCCCTCGCATCCTGACAGTCACTACCAAAAAGGGCACTTTCACGTGAAAGTGCCCTTTTTGGCGTCCTAAGGAGACCCGAACGGGCCGCCGGTGATCGTCAGGGCCACGTACAGGACCGCCGCCGCGAGGGCCGTGAACGTCACCACGTCCACGAGCTTTCCGCGGATGGCCAGCAGGCCGGCCCTGGCCGCCGGGAGCACCGCCCGCAACACCGCGGCGAGGAGGAGCGCGGCGCCGATCAGCGCCGTGCCCTCCCGCCAGTGGTACTGGAAGATCCGCAGCGCCGCGACGGCCACCACCAGCAGCACCGCCGCGAACGGGAGCTGGCTGAACCGGGACGGCCGGTGACCGGACACCTCCCGGCGCTCCTCGGTCATCGTCATCGGCCCGCGACCGAGCGCTCCGCCGCTTCGACGACGTTGCTGACCAGCATCGCCCTGGTCATCGGGCCGACGCCGCCCGGGTTCGGCGAGATCCAGCCGGCCACCTCGGCGACTCCCGGGTGGACGTCGCCGGTGAGCTTGCCGTCCACATGGGACACGCCGACGTCGAGCACCGCGGCGCCCGGCGCCACCATGTCCGGCGTGATGATCCCCGGCACGCCGGCCGCGGCGACCACGACGTCGGCGCGGCGGACCTCGGCGGCGAGGTCGCGGGTGCCGGTGTGGCAGAGCGTCACGGTGGCGTTCTCGCTGCGGCGGGTCAGCAGCAGGCCCAGCGTGCGGCCGACGGTGATGCCGCGGCCGACCACGGTGACGCGCGCGCCGTTCAGCTCGACGCCGTGGCGCTTGAGCAGCTCGATGATCCCGTACGGCGTGCACGGCAGCGCACCCCGCTGGCCCAGCACGAGCCGGCCGAGGCTGACCGGCGCGAGGCCGTCGGCGTCCTTCTCCGGGTCGATCCGCTCGAGCACGCGGTTCGCGTCGAGGTGCTTCGGCAGCGGCAGCTGGACGATGTAGCCGTGGCAGGCCGGGTCGGCGTTCAGCTCGTCGATGACGGCTTCGAGCTTCTCCTGGGTGATGTCGGCCGGCAGGTCGCGGCGGATCGAGTTGATGCCGATCTTGCCGCTGTCGGCGTGCTTCATCCGCACGTACGAGTGCGACCCGGGGTCGTCGCCGACCAGGACGGTGCCGAGGCCGGGCGTCACCCCCTTCGCGGCGAGGGCCGCGACGCGGGGCTCGAGCTCCGCGAAAATGGCGTTCTTGGTGGCCTTGCCGTCGAGAATCTTCGCCGTCACGTGCCCCATTCTGGCAAAGCGACCCCCGCGCGTCGCTTCCAGGCGCGGGTGGTCGCAGCCCGTAGACTGATCGCTACCCCACACGGTCCAATCGCGACGGTGCCCGCGATCAAGCTGTGACCTACCGCACGTCGCATCGCCCGAGGTCAGACCGGGTACCACCGGGTGACCGGGCGGCAAAACCCACATGCGGGGTGCACTCGCGCGCGCGAGCAGTCAAAATGTGCGGGTGGCACAACCGACGACGCAGCTGAACGCGACCGAGCAGGACACCCTGGTCAAGCAGATCGGACTTGCCCTGCTCCGTGCCGCCCCGCGCGACTGGCGCAAGGTCACCGCGGAGTACCGAGCCGTCGGCAGGTACCACGAGCTGGCCGGCGAGATCGTCACCGAGGACGGCACGGTGCACGAGTGGCTCGCCACCCACGACATCGCGACCCTGTTCGGCAGGCTGCGCGGCGGCATGTACCGCGACGGCCGCGGAACGTGGTTCAACGCGCGCTACCAGCTCGACCACCCGTCCAGTTACAACCTCGAGTACAACCGCGACGAGCCGGTGTGGAACCTCGCGCCGCCGCCGCAGGCCTACTCCGACGAACTGCGGATGTTCCCGCGCACCGAGGACAACGTGCCCGAGTGGCTGATCCGGCGGATGTCCGGGCTCGGCCCGGAGCAGCCGGGGCCGCACTTCCGGATCGCCCGGATCTTCGACACCGTCGGCCCGGCGGGCCGCCCGGTGATCAACCGCCCCGACCTCGAGGTCGACGAGCAGGACAGGCTCCTGGAGTACCTGGAGCACGCGCCGCTGGTGGTGCCCGAGCGCGGCTACGACATCGACCGGCTGGCCGCGACCCCGGAGGCCACCGTCCCGGTCGCCTTCCACAGCGACGGCCAGTGGATCTGGCCCGCCGCCGTCAACTTCTACCTGCACAAGTACGGCGTTTCCCCCGAACCGGACCTGGTCGAGCACGTCCGCTCGGTCGGCTTCAAGCTGCCGCCGGTGGACGAGCCGACGCTGCAGGCCGCCGCCGCGTACCTGACCCGGGGCAACCAGCCGCCGCCGCAGCAGCGCCCGGCCGGGCCGCCGCCGCAGGGTCCGCCGCCCCAGGGTCCGCCGCCCCAGGGCCTGCCGCCGCAGGGACCGCCGCCGCAGGGTCCTCCGGTGCAGCAGGCGCCCGCCGGTCCGCCGGTCGCTCCGGTCGCTCCGGTTGCGCCGGTCGCGCCGGTTGCGCCCCCGCCGGTCGCTCCGCCGCAGCAGCACCAGGAACCGCCCGCCCCGGCGGCGGAGGCGCCGCTCTCGGAGGAGCACGAGTACGCGCCGGAGGCCGAAGAGCGCTACGACGACCAGGAGTTCGACGACCGCTTCGCCGAAGAGGATCACCAGTACGGCGAAGCGGAGTACGCCCAGCAGCCGGAGCACGCGGCCGGGTCGAACGGATCGGCGCCGGAACCGGGCCGGGTGCCCGACCTCGACGAGACCGCCGAATACGTCCCCGACCAGCCGATCGGGCAGGAGTCGCCGGCACTCCCCGGGGAGGAGCCGGCGGGTCACCGGGAGGACGAGGCACGGGACGACGAGGCGGGCCACGCCTTCGACACCGGCCAGGCGGACGAACCGGCGCACGCCTTCCAGGCCGACCAGCCGTCGCAGCACGACGAGGAGCCTTTCCGGCCCGAGCGCCACGACGACGAGCAGGCTCACGCGGCGTTCCAGTCCCCGAGGCACGACGAGGACCCGGACCACGCCGGCTTCCAGGCCCCGCGCCACGACGAGGACCCGGCCCACGCGGGCTTCCAACCGTCACGCCACGAGGACCCGGCCCAGGCCGCGTTCCAACCCCCACGCCACGACGAAGAACCCGCCCACGCCAGCTTCCAACCGCCACACCACGACGACCCGGCCCAGGCCGCGTTCCAACCCCCACGCCACGACGAAGAACCCGCCCACGCCAGCTTCCAACCGCCACACCACGACGACCCGGCCCAGGCCGCGTTCCAACCCCCACGCCACGACGAAGAACCGGCTCACGCCGGCTTCCAGGCCCCGCGCCACGACGAAGAGCCCGCCCACGCCGGCTTCCAGCCGCCGCGGCAGGAGGGTGAGGCGCCGCAGGCCTTCCAGCCGCCGGGGCAGCCCGCTCGGCGGCCGGAGCAGCCCGCGTTCGATCCGGGCCCGCCGACCATGATCACCCAGCCCGAAGTCCCCGGTGTGCTGCCGGTGCCGGAGCCGCCCGCCCCGCAACCCGCGGCCCAGGCGGAGGCGCCCCGGCCGGGCCGCAGGGCGCTGCGACGCGAGACCCCGGACCACCCGGTGCTCGCCGGCCTGCAGGCCAAGCTCGACGAGCTCGACATCCCCGAAAGCGGCTACAAGCTGGGCGAACCCGCCGAGCACGGGTGGAGCGTCGAAGAGGTCGAGGACGGCTGGCGCGTCGGCTGGTACGACGGCAAGCTCAGCAACCCCGCGGTCTTCGGCGACGCCGAGGACGCCGCCGCGTTCATGCTCGGCAAGGTGCTGCTCAACCCGGAGGGCCACGTGCCCGCCGAGGAGCCGCCCGCCCCGGAGCCGGAACCCGAGCCCGAGCCCGAGCCGGAACCGGCGCCGCAGCGGGTCGTCGCGACGCTTTCGCCCGAGGTCGCGACCGGCTCGTACCCGGTCCGCAAGCCCGAGCCGCCGGTGCCGCCGCAGGAACAGACGGCGTTCACCAGCGCCGAGGAGCTCTTCGGCGACCTCGAAGACGACGAGCCGCCGATGCCCCCGCGTCAGCCCGCTCCGGCCGGTCCGCCGCCCGTGGCGCAGCAGGCCGGTCCGCCGCCCGCACCGCCGCGGCGCGAGCCGCCGTCGGCGCCGACGGTGCTGGCTCCGCCGGTGCCGCAGGGTGCTCCGCCGGCGCCGCCGCGCCGGGAGGAACCGGCCCGCCCGGCCGTCAACGGCGGGGGTGGCGGTGGCCAGCAGCAGTGGCCGATCGGGCCGCTGGCCGGCGAGCCGCCGCTGACGCTGTTCCGCGGCAAGGAGCTGCGCGAGCTGCCCGCGGGCAGCGAACTGGACCGCTTCGGCGGCCCGAACGGCAACCTGACGTACGCGGCGGGCACCCCGTTCGCCGAGCGGTCGCTGGTGCCGGAGTGGGTCAACCGCCCGTACCACGTCTACCGGGTGCAGCGGCCGCTGGAGACGCTGGCCGGCGTCGCGATCCCGTGGTTCAACCAGCCGGGCGGCGGGTCGGCGTACCTGCTGCCGGCGTCGATCGAGGAGCTGCTGGCCGAAGGCGACCTGATCGAGCTCGACCCGGGCGAACCCCCGATCGACTGAGTCCCGCGAAGGCCCCGGCGCGCTGCCGGGGCCTTCGTCGTCTCAGCGGATGACCAGGCCGTGCGCGGCGGCGAAGGCGATCGCCGTTTCGACGTCGACCTCCGCGCCCTTCAAGTCGGCCTGCACCAGGGCGTTGGCGTCGAGACGTGCCCCGCGCAGGTCGGCGCCCTCGAGTTTCGTGGCCTGCAGGCGGGCGCCGGTCAGGTCGCTGCCGCGGAGGTCGGCGCCGGTGAGGTCGGCTTCGGTCAGGTTGGCTTCCCGCAGCCGCAGGCCCGACAGCCCGAGCTTGCGCAGCCGCGCCTTCGCCAGCGACGCCAGGGAGAGATCGCACTCGGTGAGCGCCATCCCGCCGAACCCGCTGTCGCGGAACGAGGAGCCGAGCAGCGAGCACGACGTCCAGCGGCTTTCGACGAGCACCGTGCGGTCGAAGGTGCACGAGCGGAACGCGGACGCGTCGTGCCGCGAGCGCGACAGGTCGGCCCGCGTGAACACGCACTCGTCGAAGGTGCAGCCGCGCGTCCGCAGCCCGCTCAGGTCCGCGCCGGTGAAGTCGCAGCCGGTGAACCGCCGCTTTTCCCACCACTGCCCGGACAACACCGCTTCGCGGTAGTCCTCCCCGGTCTCCAGCACGGCCCCAGGGTGCCACACCCGCGGTTAGGGCCTCGAACCCGTGACGTAGTCCATCGCCTCGACGTACTCGGGCAGCTGCGCTCGCCGCGCCAGCTCGGCTTCGTCCAGGTCCTCCAGCCGCGTCTGGATCCACCAGAGGTTGCCGAAGGGATCGCGTACGCGTCCGACGCGATCGCCGAAGAACAGCACGGTCTGCCGGGTGACCTCGGTGGCGCCGGCTTCGATCGCGCGGCGCTGCGTCTCCTCACTGTCCGGGACGTAGAGCCGCAGGAAGGCGGGGGTGGCGGCCCAGCCGTCCGGCGAGTCGAACGCCATCACCACGGCGTCGCCGATGCGGACCTCGGCGTGCCCGATCTTCCCGTCCTCGCCGACGACCCGGCCGAGTTCTTCGGCGTCGAAGGCGCGTTTCAGGAAGTCGAGCAGGCCGTCGGTGTCGTGGCCGATGATCCACGGGGTGACCGTCGTGTAGCCGTCGGGAACGGGCTTGACCATGTTTCCTCCTCGGTTCGCTGCGCCGAGGCTACGAAGAAAATAGGTCGATTCCTGACCGCTGTGATCACTAGTTTGGCGGCATGCCGGACCACGACTACGTCGATCCGTTCCTGGCCTCCCTCTACGACGCGTTCAACCCGCGGGAGAGCAGTGGCGACTTCGCCTTCTACCTGCCGATGATCATGGCCGCGGAGTCCGTGCTGGACATCGGCTGCGGCACCGGCTCGCTCCTGCACTGGGCCCGCGAATCCGGCCACACCGGACGGCTCGTCGGGCTCGACCCCGCCGAGGGCATGCTCATCCAGGCCCGCCGCCGCACCGACGTCGAATGGGTGCTCGGCGATCTGTCGACCACGTCTTGGGCCGCGGAGTTCGACTTCGCGGTGATGACCGGGCACGCGTTCCAGGTGCTGCTGACCGACGACGAGCTGCGCACGACGTTCTCGGCGATCCACCGCGCGCTGAAGCCGGGCGGCCGGTTCGGCTTCGAGACCCGCAACCCGGCCGCCCGCGCGTGGGAGCGCTGGACGCCTTCGCACGTCTGGGAAGCCGGGGACGTCCGCTCGTGGAACGACGCCGGGCCGTTCGAGAACGGGTACGTCACGTTCAAGGCGACGTACGAGAGCCCGAGCTGGGACGCGCCCCAGTACAGCGAGAGCACCCTGCGTTTCCTCGACGTCCCTTCGCTGAACGCGTTCGTCGAGGAGGCCGGCCTTGTCGTCGACGAGCAGTACGGCTACTGGGACCGCTCGCCGGTGACCGACGCGAGCCCGGAAATCGTCACGATCGTCCGGCGGCCCCTCACCTGAAGTCCCGCGACTTCGCCTTGATGCGCATCGGCAGTGGCTCGACGCGGTGGGCGAGGACGCTGACCACGCCGTCGGCCTTCTCCAGCACGCCGCGGATCAGCAGCGCCGGGCTGCCGCGCGCCACCCGGTGGTAGCGCTGCCACAGCCCGAGCGTGCAGATCACGTTGACCATCCCCGTCTCGTCCTCGATGTTGAGGAAGGTGACGCCGGCCGCGGTCGCCGGGCGCTGCCGGTGCGTGACCGCGCCGCCGACCAGCACGCGCGCGCCGTCGTCGAGTTCGGCCAGTCCGCTCGCCGGGACGACGCCGAGCTCGTCGAGGCGGTCGCGGATGAACTGGGTCGGGTAGCTGTCCGGGGAAACCCCGGTGGCCCAGACGTCCGCCGCCGCGACGTCGAGCCCGTCCATCCCGGGCAGCACCGGCGCCGGCGCGCCGACCAGGCCGGGCAGCTTCTCCGGGCGTTCCCCGGCGACCGCGCCCGCGATCCACAGCGCCTGACGGCGATCCCCGCCGAAGCCGGCGAACGCCCCGGCCGTGGCGAGCGCCTCGAGCTGGGGCGTGGTCAGCCGGACGCGGCGGGCGACGTCGGCCAGGTCGCGGTACTCCCCGTTGGCCTCCCGCTCGGCCACGATCCGCTTCGCCAGGTCCTCGCCGATCTTCCGCACGGTGCTCAGCCCCGTGCGCACGTCGTGGAACTTCCCGGTGCCCGCCTCCAGCGTGGCGTGCGGCAGGCTGCGGTTGATGTCCGGGCCGTGCACGGTGACGTCGTGGCGCCGCGCGTCGGCGACCAGCGACTGCGGGGAGTAGAAGCCCATCGGCTGCGCGCGCAGCAGGCCCGCGAGGAACGCGTCCGGGTGGTAGAACTTGAAGTAGGCGCTCGAAAAGACCAGGTGCGCGAAGCTCAGCGCGTGGCTCTCGGGGAAGCCGAAGTTGGCGAACGCCTTGAGCTTCAGGAAGATCTTCTGCGCGAGCTCGTCGTCGACGCCGTTCGCGGCGGCACCGGCGAGGAACCCCTCCCGCAGCCGCTCCATCTTGCGGTCCGACCGCTTCGAGCCCATCGCGTGCCGCAGCTGGTCGGCCTCGGCCGCCGTGAAGTTCGCGACGTCCAGTGCGATCTGCATCATCTGCTCCTGGAACAGCGGCACGCCCTTGGTCTTGTGCAGCGCCTTCTTCAGCAGCGGGTGGTCGTAGGTCCACTTTTCGCGGCCCTGCTTGCGGCGGATGTACGGGTGCACCGAGCCGCCCTGGATCGGACCGGGCCGGATCAGCGCGACCTCGACGGCGAGGTCGTAGAACTCGCGGGGCTGCAGCCGCGGCAGCGTCGCCAGTTGGGCGCGGCTTTCCACCTGGAAGACGCCGATCGCGTCGGCGCGGCAGAGCATGTCGTAGATCTTCTCGTCGGCGAGGTCGAGCTCGGCCAGGTCGACCTTTTCGCCCTTGTACCCGGCGACGAGGTCGATCATGTAGTGCAGCGCCGAGAGCATGCCGAGGCCGAGCAGGTCGAACTTGACCAGCCCGGCGGCCGCGCAGTCTTCCTTCTCCCACTGGATGACGCTGCGGTTCTCCATCCGCGCCCACTCGACCGGGACGACCTGGCTCACCGGCTCGGCGCACATGACCATGCCGCCGGAGTGGATGCCCAGGTGGCGCGGGAAGTCTTCAAGGGCGAAGGCGAGCTGCACGACGTCGTCCGGGATGTCGTGGTCGTGGTCTTTTTCGGTGCTCTGCAGGGAACCCCAGCGGTCGATCTGCTTGCTCCAGGCGTCCTGCTGGCCCGGCGAGTAGCCCAGCGCCCGCGCGGCGTCGCGGACGGCCGACCGGGCGCGGTAGGTGATCACGTTCGCGACCTGGGCCGTCCGCAGCCTGCCGTGTTTCCGGAAGACGTACTGGATGGCCTCCTCGCGGCGGTCGGACTCGATGTCGAGGTCGATGTCGGGGTAGCCGTCGCGGTCCGGGGCGAGGAAGCGCTCGAAGAGCAGTTCGTAGGCGACGGAGTCGACCTTCGTGATGCCGAGCGCGTAGCAGACGGCCGAGTTGGCGGCCGAGCCGCGGCCCTGGCAGAGGATGTCGTTGTCGTTGCAGAAGCGGACGATGTCCCAGACGATGAGGAAGTAGCCGGGGAAGCCCAGCTCTTCGATGATGGCGAGCTCGTGCTCGATCTGTTCGTTCGCTTTTTCCTGGTGGGCCTTGCCTTTGAAGCGTTCCTTCGCGCCTTCTTCCGTCAGGTGGCGCAGGTAGGTCGTCTCGGTGTAGCCGTCGGGGACGTCGAAGGGCGGCAGCTCGGGCGCGATCAGCTTCAGCGGGAACGCGCATTCCATGCCCAGCAGGGCACTGCGCCGGACCGCGCCCGGGTAGCGCCGGAACAGGACGTCCATTTCGGCGCCGCTGCGCAGGAAGGCCGTGCCGGCGGCGGGCAGCCAGCCTTCGAGTTCGTCGATCCCCCGCCGGGCCCGGATCGCGGCGAGGGCGTCGGCGAGCGGGGCGCGTTCGGGCCGGGCGTAGTGGGCTGCGGTGGTGGCGACGGTCGGGAGGTTCAGTTCGCCGGCGAGCTGCGTCAGAAGGTCGTTGTGGGTGCTGTCCAGCGGCTGGCGATGGTCGGTGAGCTCGACGTAGACGTTGTCGCGGCCGAAGCGGTCGATCAGCTCTTCGAGCTTCTCCGCGGCGGCCGCCGGGCCGTGCGTGACGAGGGCCGAGCGCACCGCGCCCTTGCGGCAGCCCGTCAGCACCACGCACTGCCCGGCGACCTCCTCGGCGACCGCGCCGAGGTCGTAGATCGGCCGTCCCTTTTCGGCCTGGTGGTGGATCTGGCCGGCGGTGATGGCGCGGCAGAGGGCCCGGTAGCCCTGGTCGCCGCGGGCGAGCAGCAGGAGGTGCTCGCCTTCCGGGTCGGGGACGCCGTTCTGCGGGCCCTGGAGGCCGAAGCTGAGTTCGGTGCCGAAGACGGTGTCGACGCCGAGTTCACGGGCGGCCTCGGCGAAGCGCACGACGCCGTACATGCCGTCGTGGTCGGTGAGGGCGATGGCGTCGAGCTGGAGGCGCGCGGCCTCTTCGACGAGCTCTTCGGGGTGGCTGGCGCCGTCGAGGAAGCTGAAGTTGGAGTGGCAGTGCAGTTCGGCGTAGGGGACCCGGACGGTCTCGGCGCCGTCGTCGTTGCGCCGGGTGGGGAGGTCGCCGGGTCGCCGGTAGCCCTCGCGGTGGCGGCCCCAGGCGGGGCTGTCACCGTGGTCGCCGGGTGGGACGCCGCCCGCCAGGGTGCGGGCGAGGTCCGTCCAGCGGACGGGTGGGTTGTTCCAGCCCATTCAGCGGCTCCCGGGCTCGTCTCGCCGGCGTTGCTCCTCGGCGGCGCGGCGGCGGTGCCAGTTGGTGGGGTGGTTCCAGCGGGACCGGGCCTCGGCGTCGGTCATCGCACCGGGTTTCTGCCAGCTGAGCTCGATTCCGCTGACGCGGCAGCCGTTTTCCCGGGACGGGCGCGGGACCGGCAGCGTGATCACCGGGCACACCCAGCCGTCGTCCGGTTCGGCGGGCAGCTGTCCGCGGACCGTCCACCTGTCGGGCGTGCCGAGCGTGCCGGCCTGCTCGTCCGGCTCGGCGGCGGCCCGTTCGGCGTCCGGCTCGGCGGAGGCCGGTTCGGGGATCCCGCGCAGCCACTCGCGCTCTTCCGACGTCTCGCCGGGTTCGGCACGCAACCAGTTCCGCAGCCGCCGTGCGTAATTCTCGTCCATGCTCAGTCGTACACTCCCTCGACCGTCCACAGTGGATTTTCCGTGCCCGCGCAGTGCACCAGCACCGCTTCGGGCGGCCCGTCGCCTTCGCCGGCCAGCACCAGCTGCAGGCGCGCCCGCCGCGGCCCCGGCCGCCGTCGGTCGCCGGACAGCGGCCACGGTCCCGCCCAGGCGACGACCTCCCGGCCCGGGCCGCCCGCGATGCTCAGCCGTCGCGGGGGTGCGGTCAGCCGGTCGCGGCCCGTGACGCCGACGGGCCGGCCGTCGTCGTCGAAGACCTGCGCCGGCACCGGCCGCGCGAGGACCGTCGCCGGCGACGGGGTCGGCAGCCGCCCCGGCCAGGTCGCGTCCGGCGGCGTCGTCTGTTCGCGCGGGTCGCCCCAGGGCACCAGCCGGACGCGGCCCGCGGGGTCGCGGCCGCCGTCGAGCACCGGGGTGAGCACGCCTTCGGGCCCGAGCAGTCCTTGGACCCGCACGAACGCGCGGGCCGCGCGCTCGTCTTCGTCACCGGAGCCGCCGGTGCGCCAGAGGTCGAGCTGCAGCGATCGCCCTTCGACGACTTCCTCGGGTTCGAGCCGCAGCCGGACGACGCCGGACGTCGGGCGCTGCGCGGGCGCGGCGCGCAGCCAGCCCTCGAACTGCCAGCGCACGCGATCGGCGACGCCGTCGGGCGTCAGCGGTTCCGCGCACCGCCACACGCGGCCGAGGTGTTCGCCTTCCGCGGTGACGGCGTAGATGCCGAGCCGGGTGCAGGCGAGGCCATGCCCGGCGAGGGCGCCGCAGAACCGCGTCGCGAGGCCCTTGGCCAGGAACGCCGCGACGTCGACGCGTTCGACGACGGGGTCGAACTCCTCGACGAGACCGAGTTCGGGCGGCGGACGGCGGCGCAGCGGCGGCCGTTCGGAGTGGCCGCGCGCCAGCCGGTGGGCGAGCAGCCCGGCGACCCCGAAGCGGTTGGCGACGTCACGTTCCGGCAGGGCGGCGAAGGCGCCGAGCGTCTTCAGCCCGAGCCGTCGCAGCAGGTCGACGAGCTCCGCCCGGTCCGCCTCGGCCTGGTCGAGCTCGGTGACCGGAAGCGGCGCGAGGAAGTGGGCGGCCCGCCCGGGTTCGACGAAGGTGCCCAGGCGCGCGGCGAGCGTCGCGGCGAAGAGGCCGTCGGCGACACCGATCTGGCATTCGACCCCGGCCGCGGCGGCGATCTCGTCGAGAAGCCGTTCGACGAGCGCGTGTTCCCCGCCGAAGTACCGGGCGGCGCCGTCGACGGGAACGGCAACGAGCCCGGGCCGCACGACTTCGACCCCGACCACAAGCCGTTCGACGGCGCACGCGACGTCTTCGAAGAGCCGGGCGTCCCGCCCGTCGTCGGCCGCGAAGACGGCGAGTTCGGGACAGTTCGACTGGGCATCCCGCCGCCGCATCCCCCGCCGGACCCCACCCCGCCGCGCGACGGCGTTGCAGGCAACGACCCGGTTGGCGCTGAAGACACCAACAGGCCGATCGGCGGCAACGTGGTGGACGGCCGCAGCGGAGACGGCGGGCCAGTCCGGGCACCAGAGGACCAGCATGCGGGTGGGGCCGCGGTTCTCCGTGCCGCGTTGGCTGGGGACGGTCATGAGGCCTCCCGGCTCCGGCCGCCGACGCGACGCGGACGGAGGTGGTGGGGGCGGCTCGCGTACTTGGAAGGCCGGCTGGCGCACCTGAACGGACGACCCTCGTACTCAGGCGGACGACACGCGTACCTGGGCGGACGACACAGGTACCCGGCGAGCCGGCTCGCGTACCGGGAAGGTCGGGCTGCGTGCCCAGGCGGTCGGCCCGCGTCCCCGGCGAGCCGGCCCGCGTACCCCGGCGGTCGGCTCGCGTGATCGAGGCCCGATCCCACGTGATCAGAACCCGATCTCGCGTGATCGGGGACGTAACTGGCGTGATTGAGCGCGGATCTCGCGTGATTGGCGGGGCAACTCGCGTGATTGGGGAGGCGACACGCGTGATTGAAGGGACGACACGGGGGCTGGGTGTGGGGGTTCATGCTGTGGCCTCGCGCAGCGAGGGTGACGGGAGTGCGGGGGTGACCGTGCCGTCGGCGGCCGGGAGGTGCAGCGTTGCCCGGACCGGGCGGGCCGCCGCGCCGCGGCCGTGGGCTCGGATCTCGACCTGGCGGGAGCGGAGGTGGCCGTAGCCGTCGGACGGGCCGGACCAGGCTGCACGACGGCACGCGAGCTCGACGTCCGCCCCGGGCCAGGCGCCCGCCGACAGCAGTACCGCGCCGCGGTGGCGGGCCCGGGCCGACAGCCGGCGCGCTACGGCGGGCTTGAGCGTCTCCGGTTGGAGCGCCACCAGGTCCACGCCGTCCAGCAGGGCCCCCGCCACTGCCGGCAGCTCGACGCCCGGGTGCGGGACCAGGGCCAGGCGGGTGACGTCCACCCCGTACTCGGCCGCCGCCGCCAGCCCCAGCGACGGCATGCCGACCACGGCCGCCCACGACCCGGCCGTGGTGGCCGCCGCCAGCAACGCCAGCAGCACCGACGTTCCCCCGTGGACCGCCACCGTGCTCCCGCGCCGGAGCCCGGTTTCGGGCAGCAGCCCGGCCAGCGCCGGGACGACCGGGAGCACCCGGGCCCGCTCGGCCCGCGACCCCCGCGACGCCATCCGGCTCGCCGTGCTGACCCCGGGCAGGGCCGCCAGCCGGGCCGCCGGCGGCTCCACCACAGCGGTCACCGCACGCACCTCCCCACCACGGACTGGGCCGGCGGTCGGGCCTCTCCCAAAACGCGACCGACGGCACTGGTTCGCCGCGGGGAAGGCGGCGGCATCGCGTCGAACATCTGTTCGACGTAGTCCAGTCAACCGTGAACCACAGGAGGTGTCAAGTCACCCACTAGTGGGGACCGCGGCCCGGAAGGCCGGCCGCGCGGCGGCGCCGGCGCAGCACCCGGCACGCCACCACGGTAATGAAGTTGCCCGCACGGCAGCCGGTCACTAGACAGACCGCGTGGAGCTCACCGACGCCCGCCCCGAAGACGTCCCGGAACTGCTGGTCCTGCAACGCTGCTGCTGGGTGCAGGAAGCCGTCCTCAACGACACCCTCGACATCCCCGCCCTGCACGAAACCCTCGAAGACGTGCGCGACTGGACCAAGACGTGGTCGGTGTGGGTGCTGCGGCAGGACCACCGCCTCGTCGGGGCCGTGCGGGCCCGCCTGGACGGCGACCGGTGGGAACTCGGCAGGCTGATGGTCGCGCCGGACCTTGCCGGACGCGGCTACGGCCGGCGGCTGCTCGCCCATGCCGAAGCGCAGGCACCCGCCGAAGCCCGGTGGTTCGCTCTCTTCACCGGGGCGCGCAGCACCCGCAACATCGCGCTCTACCAGCGGGCCGGCTACCGGCTCACCGCCGCACCCGCCGCCGGCGGCCACATCCGCGGTGCGGTCTACCTGGAGAAGGCCGTCACCCTGCGCGAAAAACCCGGTCCGGCCGCCTGACGCTGCGGCGTCGGCTAGATTCCCCGGTGGACTTGGGGGGTGGCGATGACCGAACCGCGGAGCCGGCTGATCCTGGGCGTCGTGCTCGTGGCGGTGGGCGCGGCCGCGGCCTGCGGCGTTTCCGGCGCCACCGCCGCGGCCCCGGCGCCGACGACCGTCGGCACCCAGTGGCGCTCGTTCCGCGCCGACGTCACCGGAATCCGCCCCGGACCGGACGACCGCAGCCTGTTCGTGCAGATCTCGCTGCCCGGCAATGACCCCGGCTGCGTCGGCGAAGCGCGGATCGAACAGGTCCTGGAGGCGAAGACCGACATCCGCGCCGACGTCGTCTACACGACCCGGTCCGCGGCGGGCGGCTGCCAGGAAAAGGTGGCCGCCGAGCTGCGGCTGACCACGACGGACCCGGTCGCGGACCGGACGGTCATCCTCAACGCCGACATCGGCAGCGCCTGGCACAAGCTCGGCGCGGGCTGGGGCCACTGCGATCCCCGCGGCACCTGCGCCCCGCCCGCCGACCACTGCGATCCCGCGTGGATCGGCGCCGCGGTGTCCGCCGCCGGTGCCGCGGGCCCGGGCACCACCCGCGCCTGCGACCCGGCCTGGCTGCTCCTCGACGTCCCGCAGCACCAGGCCGAGCCGCCGGCCCGCACCGCGTTCCGCTGGAGCGACGCGGGGTGGACGTCGTTCGTGCGGACCCGGTCCGCCGGCTGCACGGAGATCCTCGCCGCCGAACGGAAGTTCCCGGTCGCGCTCTGCAAGGCGCTGCCCGCGCCCGCCTAACGCAGCTTCTTGACGATCTCCGCGCCGACGGCCTGCACGGCGGCGTCGGTCTCCTCCTGCGGCATCGGCGAGTTCGCGAAGAACCCCTTGTCCCAGCCGGACACCTCGAGGACGACGACGGTCGTGCCCTTCAGGACGTGCAGCTCGGACCCGCTGAACGCGCTCTTGGTGGCGAGCCGGACCAGCAGCGCCTTGTCGCCGATGCCGCGGACCTCCGTCGGCGGCAGCTCCGGCGCCTTCGGCGTGAACAGGTCGTTCGCCTGCTCGCGCGCGCTCTCCCCGGAGTACCGGGTGATCTGGACGTGCATGGTGGCGTCGCGGACGTTCTCGTCCGGCCCCGGCTTCCAGCTGCAGCCCTGCTGCTTGATGCCCGGCAGGTTCTGGTCGCCCTGGCCGGCCAGGACGAAGCTCGGGAAGCCCGCCTTCTCCAGCACCGGCGCCGGGACCTGGCACTCGGCGGGCACCGGCGCCGACGACGGCGCCGCGCCGGTGCTCGCGAAGTAGTCGCTCGCGAAGATGCCCAGCGGGATGCCCGCGCCGAGCAGCACCACGACACCGCCGACGATCCCGAGGATCAGGCCGGTCCGCTTCTTCTTCGGCGGCGGCACGGGCGCGCCGTAGCCGGCGGGCGGGTACCCGGGCGGCGGGTATCCCGGCTGCTGCTGCGGATAGCCCTGCTGCGGTGGGTAGCCCTGCTGCGGCGGGTACCCGGGCTGCTGCTGCGGATAGCCCGGGTACCCCTGCTGACCTTGGCCGTACGGCGGTTGCTGCATCGAGCCCTCCCTCTCGAAGCGCGGAATCAGTGCGCGAAGTGACGCGTCCCCGTCAGGTACATGGTGACGCCCGCCTTCTCCGCGGCCGCGATGACCTCGGGGTCGTGGACCGAGCCGCCGGGCTGCACGATCGCGCGCACACCCGCCTCGGCCAGCACCTCCAGGCCGTCCGGGAACGGGAAGAACGCGTCCGACGCGCCGACCGCGCCCTTGGCCCGGTCGCCCGCCCGCGAGACCGCGAGCCGCGAGGAGTCGACCCGGTTGACCTGGCCCATGCCGACCCCGACGGTCGCGCCGCCGCTGGCCAGCAGGATGGCGTTGGACTTGACCGCGCGCAGCGAGCGCCACGCGAACTCGAGGTCGCGCAGGGTCTGCTCGTCGGCCGGGGCGCCGGTGGCGAGCTTCCAGTTGGCGGGGTCGTCGCCTTCGGCGTCGATCGCGTCGGCCGTCTGCAGCAGGACGCCACCGGAGATCGGGCGGAACTCGACCGGGAACGCCGGGGCCGCGGGCAGCTTCAGCAGGCGGATGTTCTTCTTGCGCTGCAGGATCTCCAGGGCTTCGGCGTCGAAGTCCGGGGCCAGCACGACCTCGGTGAAGACCTCGGCGATCTGCTCGGCGGCCTCGCGGCTGACCGGCCGGTTCGTCGCGATGACGCCGCCGTAGGCCGAAACCGGGTCGCACGCGTGCGCCTTGCGGTGCGCTTCGGCGACGTCGACGCCGATCGCGAGACCGCACGGGTTGGCGTGCTTGATGATCGCGACGGCGGGCTCGGCGAAGTCGTACGCGGCGCGGCGGGCGGCGTCGGTGTCGACGTAGTTGTTGTAGGACATGGCCTTGCCGTGCAGCTGCTCGGCGTGCGCCAGGCCCGGGTTCTGGCTCTTGTACAGCGCGGCCTTCTGGTGCGGGTTCTCGCCGTAGCGCAGGACGTCCGCGCGTTCCCAGGTGGCGCCGAGGAAGTCCGGGAAGCCGGCGTCGTCCGCCGGCGCGTACGCGCTGGCGAACCACGAAGCGACAGCAGTGTCGTACGCCGCCGTGTGCGCGTACGCCTGCGCCGCGAGACGCTTGCGGTCTTCGAACTCGAAGCCGCCGTCGGCGACGCGCTCGAGCACCCAGCCGTAGCGGGCCGGGTCGACGACGACCGCGACGCTGCCGTGGTTCTTCGCCGCCGCGCGGACCATGGCCGGGCCGCCGATGTCGATGTTCTCGACGCAGTCCTCGAAGCTCGCGCCGGAGGCGACGGTCTGCGCGAACGGGTACAGGTTCACGACCAGCAGGTCGAACGCCGCGATGTCCAGGTTGCGCAGCTGCTCGACGTGGTCGGGGTTGCCCTGGTCGGCCAGGAGCCCGGCGTGCACGTTCGGGTGCAGCGTCTTGACGCGGCCGTCCAGCGACTCCGGGAACCCGGTGACCTGCTCGACCGGCGTGACCGGGACGCCGGCGTCGGCGATGGCCTTCGCCGTGCCGCCGGTGGAGACGATCTCGACGCCGGCCGCGTGCAGGCCGGTCGCGAGGTCCAGGAGGCCCGCCTTGTCCGAGACGCCGATCAGCGCCCGGCGGACCGGGCGCCGTCCCAGGTCAGTGCTCACGAAATGTCACCTTTCGTCCGTCCACGGTGCAGCCACCGCGGCCGAGTCGCTCGATCGTTTCCACCAGCAGCCTGCGTTCGACGGCCTTGATCCGTTCGTGCAGGACGTTTTCGTCGTCGTCGCTCTCCACGACGACCGCCTCCTGGGCGATGATCGGCCCGGTGTCGACCCCGGCGTCCGCGAAGTGCACGGTCGAGCCGGTGACCTTGACCCCGGCTTCGAGCGCGTCGCGGACCGCGTGCATCCCCGGGAAGGACGGGAGCAGCGCCGGGTGCGTGTTGACCACCGTGAAGCGGCCGAGGAACTGCTCACCGAGGATCTTCATGAACCCGGCGGAGACGACCAGGTCGGGCCGGTACGCGGCGACGGCCTCGGTGAGTGCCTTGTCCCACGCGGCGCGGTCGGGGTGGTCGGCGACGCGGACGGTGAACGCCGGGATGCTCAGCCGCTCGGCGCGGGTGAGGGCTTCGATACCGGTGCGGTCGGCGCCGACGGCGACGACCTTGGCCGGGAAACCGGACCGCCCGGTGGCGTCCAGCACCGCCTGCAGGAGGGTGCCGGAGCCCGACGCGAGCACGACGAGCTTCACCGGGGTGGGCAGCTCCAACCGTTGAGACAGAGCGGGCTCCTTGCCGCGGGCGGTGCGCAGCCGGGCGCACGGCGCTTCACCAGGTCACGTAAACCCTAACGGTCGCCCTCGGCCGGCTCGACGTCGCCGCAGGTCTCGGTGCCTCCGGTCACAGCCTCGCCGACTTCGGCGGCGCTTTCACGTGAAAGTGGCGCGGGGGCAGAGGCGGCACTTTCACGTGAAAGTGGCGGGTCTTCGAGGCCGAGCTCGGCGTCGGCCTCGGCTTCGAACTCCGCGTCCTCGTCGGGTTCTGCTTCGTCCTCTTCGGACGCTTCCAGCTCCTCGACGGCTTCGGACGCTTCTTCGGGGTCGACGTCGTCGGCGTCCTCGAAGGCCTCGTTGTCTTCGAGGGCTTCGGGCGGCGGCGCGGGTGGCTCGTGCTCGCCCGCGAAGAAGGCGACGAACGAACCCGGGATGACGATCCAGCAGAACGCCACGATCGAGGCGACCCCGACGGGGACGCTCACCGGATCGAACAGGCCGTCGCCGAGCCGCCCGCCGGCCAGCGTCCCCAGCACGACGCAGCCGAGCGCGACGACGGCGCCGGCGACCGCGACCGCGCGGATGCGCTGCGCCGGATCGGCGTCGACCCTGCGCAGCGACCAGCCGGCCAGCGCGCCGGCCGCCGCGGGCAGCACCAGCAGCGCCGGCCACCAGGCCGCGTGCTGCTCGGGCAGGCCGCCGAGCAGCGGGACGGCGGGCACCGGGCCGCCGCGGTAGCCGAACATCCCGACGGTGAGCGACCCGATCGAGAACCCGGGCCCGGTGACGAAGGACATCGCGGCCGTCACGGCGTTCGGCAGGTACAGCAGCGAGAGCAGGAAGAGCCCGGCGCTCGTGCCCAGGCCGGGTTCGTACGTGCTGGCCACCGTCGACCACGACAGCCCGGTCGCGACGGTGAACACGGCGGCGCCGCAGGCCACCAGGACCGCCAGGCTCGTCGCGCCGGTGCGCAGCCCGCGCAGGGCGAGCGGGTCGAGGCGGTCCGCGACGGCGTCCGGCAGCCCGCACGACCGGACGATGCCGGCGACCGACGCCGCGGCGGCGAGCAGCCCGGGCACGGCGAAGGCCGCCACGGGGTTCGCCGTCACCGGCGAGCCCTGCGCGCAGAGCGCGACGACGAGCCCGAACACCGCGTGCGCCCCGGTGATCGCAACCAGCACCGGCCGGGCTTCGCGGAAGGACCGGCAGCCGAGGCGGCGGGCGGCGCCGGACGCCGTCCGCACGGTCAGCGCGAGCACGCCCAGCGTCGGCAGCAGCGGCAGCACGCCGAGCGGGTGCCCGCCGATGCCGAGGCGCACCTGGTGCGCGGCGAGCCAGCCGGGCCCGGCGGCGAGCAGCACGCCGGTGCCGGAGAAAGCGGCGCGGCCGGCGGTGAGGGCGACCACGGCCAGCACGGTCGCGACGGCGGCGTAGCCGGTGATCAGCGGGCCGAGCGCGGCGGCGAGCAGCACGCGCGGCCGCGACGCCGCGGCGGGTTCGGGACCGGGCCCGGGTTCGCCCACCGCTTCACCCGGCGGGTGGGGTTCGTCGGTGAGCAGCTCCATGATCCGCACCCTGACATCCGGGCTGCTCCGTCCGGGTGAGCCACGCCGCCGCCGGACGGCCCGGCTCACCCGACCGGGTCACACCGGACGCAAAACACCCGCTGTGACACAGAGCGTCACAGCGGGTGTTCGAGGACTTCGTCAGTTCGTCTTGCCGAAACCGCCGGGCGGCGTGCCCGGGTTCTCCGGCGGCGGCTGCTGGAAGAACTGGCCCTGCTGCGGGGCGTACGTCGTGGCCTGCTGACCCGGCGGCGGCGTGGTCGACGGCGGGTTCGGCGAGCCGTACTGGCCCTGCGAGAACGGCGCCGACGGCTCACCGGTCGGGGCGACCGGCCCCGGCCCGTGGCCGGGCTGGCCGAACTGCTGACCCGGCTGGCCGGGCTGACCCGGCTGGCCGAACTGCTGCTGGCCCTGCTGACCCGGCTGGCCGTACTGGCCGCTGTAGGACGGCGCGGCGGGCTTCGGCGACGGCGGCTTGATGATGTCCTGCTCGATCAGCAGCGCGCCGACCGCGACGAGCATCTGCAGGATCGCCAGGATCAGGATGACGGTGACGATGCCGGGCGACGTCTGCATCGCGATCAGCGTGTCGAGGACGCCGAGCGCGCCGAGGACGCTGAACAGCGCCGCGAACGGCAGCGTCTTCGGGCCCTTCGGCAGCAGCTGCATCGCGGCGAGCAGGCCGCCGCCCAGCAGGAACACCCCGCCGAGGCCGACGTCGCCGTCGTCGGAGAAGCCGAGGAAGTACTGCACGACGCCGAGGCCGGCGACGACCAGCGAAAGCAGCAGCGGGAGGTTCTGCGGCAGGCCCGCACCACCGGAGGACGCCTGGTGCGAAGGCGGCGGCTGCTGCGCCGGGAAGCCACTGGACGGCGGTCCGGGGGGCTGCTGGCCGCCACCCTGCTGGGGGTAGCCGGGCCCACCGCTGGGGAAGGTCATCGATGCACTCCTGTCGGTTCGACCGGCACTCCGGGCGCGCGCGGGCGCCCGGAAGAAGACGAGGCGGCTTGTGTGCGCAGAACGCTAGCGCACTCCGGGGCCACCAGCCCACCAGACGCGTGAATACCCCGCGCGGTTTCGTGCCGAACGCGGAAAGGCCGGGCCCCCGTGCGGGGGCCCGGCCTCACCAGGAGTTACGCGCCAACCTCAGCCGAGGTTGTTGTACAGCTCACGCGCGAGGACGGCGGTCTCGCTCGGGGTCTTGCCGACCTTGACGCCGGCGGCCTCGAGGGCCTCCTTCTTGGCGGCGGCCGTGCCGGAGGAGCCCGACACGATGGCGCCCGCGTGGCCCATGGTCTTGCCCTCGGGCGCGGTGAAGCCCGCGACGTAACCGACGACCGGCTTCGTCACGTTCTCCTTGATGTAGGCCGCGGCGCGCTCTTCGGCGTCGCCGCCGATCTCGCCGATCATCACGATGACCTTGGTCTCGGGGTCGGCCTCGAACGCCTCGAGGGCGTCGATGTGCGTGGTGCCGATGATCGGGTCACCGCCGATGCCGACCGCGGTCGAGAAACCGATGTCCCGCAGCTCGTACATCATCTGGTAGGTCAGCGTGCCGGACTTCGACACGAGGCCGATGGAGCCGGGGCCGGTGATGTCGGCCGGGATGATGCCGGCGTTCGACTTGCCGGGGCTGATCACGCCGGGGCAGTTCGGGCCGATGATCCGGGTCGTGTTGCCCTTGGCGACGGCGTGGGCCCAGAAGTAGGCCGAGTCGTGCACCGGGATGCCCTCGGTGATCACCACGGCGAGCGGGATCTCGGCGTCGATCGCCTCGATGACCGCGTCCTTGGCGAACTTCGGCGGCACGAAGATGACCGACACGTCGGCGCCGGTCTCCTTGATCGCCTCTTCGACGGTGCCGAAGACCTTGAGGTCCTTGCCCTCGATGGTGACGGTCTGGCCGGCCTTGCGGGCGTTGACGCCGCCCACGATGTTCGTGCCGGACTTCAGCATCTTGGTGGCGTGCTTCATGCCCTCGGAGCCGGTGAGCCCCTGGACGATGACCTTGCTGTTCTCGTTCAGGAAGATCGACATCTCACGCACCTGCCGCGGCGAGCTCGGCAGCCTTGTCGGCCGCGTTGTCCATTGTGTCCACCACGGTGACCAGCGGGTGGTTCGCGTCGGCCAGGATCTGGCGACCCTCGACGACGTTGTTGCCGTCCAGGCGGACGACCAGCGGCTTGGTGGCCTCGTCGCCCAGGATCTTCAGGGCCTCGACGATGCCGTTCGCCACCGCGTCGCACGCGGTGATGCCGCCGAAGACGTTGACGAAGACGCTCTTCACGTCGGTGTCGTTGAGGATGACGTCCAGCCCGGCCGCCATGACCTCGGCCGACGCGCCGCCGCCGATGTCGAGGAAGTTCGCCGGCTTCACGCCGCCGTGCTTCTCGCCCGCGTACGCCACGACGTCCAAAGTGGACATGACGAGGCCCGCGCCGTTGCCGATGATGCCGACCTGGCCGTCGAGCTTGACGTAGTTGAGGTTCTTGGCCTTGGCCTTCGCCTCGAGCGGGTTCTCCGCGTCCTTGTCGACCAGGGCCTCGTGGCCCGGCTGGCGGAAGTCCGCGTTCTCGTCGAGGGTGACCTTGCCGTCGAGGGCGATGATCTTGTCCTGCGGGTCGCGGACCAGCGGGTTGACCTCGACCAGGGTGGCGTCCTCGGAGACGAAGGTCTCCCAGAGCTTCACCACGACGTCGGCGGCTTCGTCGATGATCTCGGCCGGGAAGTTGCCGGCCTTCAGGATCTCGAGCGCCTTCGCCTTGTCGACACCGGCGATCGCGTCGACCGGGATCTTCGCGAGCGCTTCGGGGCGCTCGACCGCGAGCTGCTCGATCTCCATGCCGCCCTCGGAGGACGCCATCGCCAGGAACGTGCGGTTCGCGCGGTCCAGCAGGAAGGAGAAGTAGTACTCGGACGCGATGTCCGAGGCTTCGGCCACCAGCACGCGACGCGTGATGTGGCCCTTGATGTCGAGGCCGAGGATGGCTTCCGCCTTCTCCTTCGCCTCGTCCGGCGTCTGGGCCAGCTTGACGCCGCCCGCCTTCCCGCGGCCGCCGACCTTCACCTGCGCCTTGACGACGACCTGGTTGCCGATCTGCTCCGCGGCGGTCTTGGCTTCTTCGGGGGTGCTAGCCACGGCACCCGGCAGAACCGGTACTCCGTGGGCGGCGAAGAGATCCCTCGCCTGGTACTCGTAGAGGTCCACTACTCCAGTCTCCTGACGACACGCCACTGTGGTGGTCCGCATTACCGGACCGCGCTGTCGGACCAGTCGAGGTTAGCGACCTGCGTGAACGCAGGGGACTCCGCACCTGGTGAAGTCGGTCACCGTGCGCGGTCAGACGGTGCTTCCCCGGTGTGAGTCCGCCCACCGGCAAGCCGTTTCACCACTTCCGCGGCGGTCGCGGCCGTGAAGACGGGGACGTCACCGAGCGCGTCTTCGAGGGCATCGGGTGGCGCGGCGCCGAGGACGCCGACCGCGTCCGGGTCTTCCTGGTCGGCCGTGCTGCGGAGCTGTTCGAGCGTGTCCAGCCGGCCGGCGTGGACGACCTCGATGCCGTCGTCGCGCAGGACGCGGGCCAGCGCGACGGCGGCGGGGTCGGGCCGGGTGAACTCCACAAGCAGCACCCGGAGGCGCTCACGGCGCACGGCGTCCCTGACGACTCACTGCCAGCCCGGCGGCGACGAGCAGCGCGGCCGTGGCGGCGAGCGCGACCCAGAACCCGGTGGCGGGGCTCGCCCCGCCCAGTGAGCCGCCGACGAGCGGCAGTTCCGCGGCGTGCAGGGCCGTGAGCAGGGCGGCGCCGGCGAGCAGGGCGGCGGCCGGCTTCGGCCGGGACCGCGTCGCGAGCGCGGCCGCGCCGACGACGACCGCGGCGGCGGTCAGCAGGCCCCACGAAGGCGTGTCGAAGCGGGACCAGAGGCCGGCGGCGACGTAGCCGGGAACGGCGAAGACGGGCAGCCCGAACGCGGCGACGGCCAGGATCGCCCCGGCCACGGCGGGGGCGAGGACGTTGCCGCGGGTGGCGCCCTCCCCGGCGTCCTCGCGTTCGACGACCCCGGTACCGGCGGCGGCGAGCGCGGCCAGGGCGGCGAGCACGAGCGCGGCGAACGTCCAGGCGGCGCCGGCGCCCAGGTCGTAGGTGAAGACGGGGGCGGCGGTGCCCCCGAAGCCGGCGAGGTTGCCGGCCTGGGTGGCGGTCAGCGCGGTGTTGAGGACGGCGGTGCCGGCGAGCACGATCCCGGCCCAGACGACGCCGAGCACCGGCCGCGCGAGGGCGGCGGTCTTGGTGACGAGCACCCCGGCGGCGGGAACGGCGAGCACGACGGCGGCGACGAGCAGGAACCACCGGGCAGGACTGTCGGCGGCGGCGCTGACCGGCGTGACGGCGCCGGGGTTCAGCGCGGTGACGGCGACCTGCGGGGCGAGGGCACCGATGACCGCGGCGACGGCGGTGGCGAGGCCGAGCAGGCCGGTGGTGAGCCGCCACCAGAAGAGGCTGGGCAGTTTCGCGGCGCCGGCGAGGTTCTCGGTGCCTTCGGCGACGGCTTCGGTCAGTCGCGTGCCCGCGAGCCCGGCGATGCCGGCGGTGGCGACGAGGGCGAGCACAGGCCCCCAGGCGACGTCCAGGTCGTCCCGGAAGAGCCCGGCGAGAACGGGCGGCGCGGCGACCGCGAAGGCCGCGGCGGCCAGCCCGGCAAGCGCACCGCGCGCAACGGGTTCGGCCGGAGCGGCGAGCGCGAGCGCGGCGGCCAGCGGCAGCGCGGCGGCGAGCAGGAGGTATCCGCCGAGGGCGGGCCAGGGCCCTTCGAAGGCGGCGCGGGCGAGCAGGAAGCCGTTGCCGGAGTGGACGGGAGCGGTGAGCAACCCGGCCCCGGCGACGACGGCGAGCAGCGGGACGAGCAGCCGCCACCGCCGTCGTTCGGGTTCGTCGTGGCTCCGCAGCGCCCGCCAGGCGGCCACCCCGGCAGCGCCGGTGAGCAGGTGCCCGGCGACGAGCAGCCAGAACCCGGCGCCGACGGCGGAGCTGCCGAGGAACCGGTCCGGGAGGTAGAGCTCGGGCCGGATGGTGAGGGGGCCGTTGACGGCGAACTGGAGGTCGAGAACCAGCCGGCCCGGAGCGAGGGCGGCGAGCCCGAGGACGAGCCCACCACCGAGCCCGGGCCGTTTGGTGGCGAGCCACACGGCGGCGGCGACGGGACCGAGCGCGAGCAGGGCAAGCCAGGGCCAGCCGGCAAAGCCGGGGCCGGCGGCGGGAGAGACGGGAACGAACCCGGCGGCGGTGAGCGCGATGGCGCCGAGTGCGGCCAGGGTGAGGGCTGGGGTGAGGTTCGGGGTGTCGTCGGCCCAGGTGGGGGGTTCGGCGGCGGCGGCGGTTCGGGGGGTGGCGGGTTGCTGAGGGGTTTGGGGTGTCTTCGCCGCTCGGCCGGGGCTGGGGGGCTCGGTCGAGTCGGCCGCGGCAGTTCGCGCGGTGGTCGCCGGACCGGCTTGGCTGCTCGTGAACGGCTCGGTCGGGGGTTCGGCGGATCCCTGCCCGGCACGGCTGCCGGCGAATGGCTCCGTGGGTGGCTCGGCCGACCGCCCCGCAGAACCCGCTTCGCCGTCGCGCGCGCCCGCTTGGCTGGTGAACGGCTCCGTCAGGGGCTCGCCCTGCTCCTCCGCAGAGTGGCCGGTGTCCGCTGAGCCCGCCGTGGGGCTTGCGGCCGCCTCGGGGGTGGTCGACGGGAGTGCAGCTTCGGCTTCCGGCCGGGATGGGCCGGCCGATCCTCGCGCCTGGGGGGCCGGGCGGGGTTCGGGAGTGCTGCCGGTGGGGGGCTCTGCGCGTGGGGGCATATTGCCCGCGACGCTAGCAAGGCTCGGGCCTCCGGGGAGCGTCGCCGGGGCGCGAGTCGTCGAATGCGCTTCAACCTCCTCTCGCAAACCTTTATTCCGCCCGCCGGGCACCTCCGAGACCGGAAGACCGGCTTTCGAGACCCTCGGAAGGCGCGCAAGCCTGTAAGGCAAGTCACACCAAACGCCGTAAACGGGTTCTAACTTTGGGTGATTTCCACAGGTAAACGCTCTGCCGCCTCCACCCGTTCGGCCGACAGCGGGGGCACACCTTGCCGACAGCGGTACCCCTTCGTTACTGTCCCGGGGTCCCCATTACAGTCAGGTCACGAAGTAGGACGCCGAGCAAACCACCCCCGAGGTTGGCTCACCGGGTTCCCCCGCCCGCAGTCCTCGACCCGGCTCCCCGACGATGGAAGGCCCTGTCTTGGCTTCACACCGCTCCCCCGGCGGCCAAGCTCCTTCCCCGGCACTGAAGGACGCGCTCGAAGGCGCGGTCGTCCGTGTCCGGGGTGCGCACCGCATCGCCCCGCCCTCTTCGGCCCTTCGCGGCCGTGTCGTGGTTGCCGCTGTCGCGGCTGGTGCGTTCGCCGCCGCCGCTGCGGGTTCGACGCTCAAGACGGTCACCGATTCCGACGCCGCCTTCACCCCCCTGGCGAACAGCCAGGACGCCAGCGCTTCCCTGACCGCGGGAGGTGCGGGCTCCGGGGGTGCCCCCGAGCTCCTGCCGGCCAGCCACGTCGTCGACGCCTCCGCCGAGGCCGCCAAGCTCGCCGACAGCGCCTCGATCACCCAGGCCCGCGAGCAGCGCGAAGCCGACGCCGCCAAGAAGGCCGCCGAAGAAGCCGCTCGCCCCAAGACCTGCCTGCCCGCGCACGGCACCTTCACCTCGGGCTTCGGTGCCCGGTGGGGCACGAGCCACCTCGGCATCGACATCGCCAACTCGATCGGCACCCCGATCTACGCCGCCTCCGACGGCACCGTGATCGAGGCCGGCCCGGCCAGCGGTTTCGGCCTCTGGGTGCGGATCCAGCTCGACGACGGCACCGTCCAGGTCTACGGCCACATGAACTCCTTCTCCGTCAAGGAGGGGCAGAAGGTCAAGTGCGGCCAGCAGATCGCCGAGATCGGCAACCGCGGCCAGAGCACCGGCCCGCACCTGCACTTCGAGGTGTGGCAGAACGGCACCAAGAAGATCGACCCCCGGCCCTGGCTGGCCGCGCGCGGCGTCGTTCTCTGATCCGCTCGTTCCCCACCTGCCCGCCGGCACCCACTGCCGAGCGGGCGACAACGCCGGAAACCCGGTGGTAGCACCATGATTCGCCACGGCAGGGCTCGCACCCTCCGCGGCCGAGCGTGAGCGGACACCCGCCACTGCGGAGAACGACCGGGACAGCCGCCGCCGTCGATCCACCACGGAATCGCCGCCAGAGCGAGCAAGGACCCTCCGGACGGCCGGAACCATTCCCGGCCCGGGAAAAACGCGCCACGGGCCCCTCAGCGCCCGCAACCGCCTACCGCTGCCCGCCCGGCAGCCGCCGGATGAAGTAAGCCACCGCGACCTGCCACACCGTGCAGAGCCCCGCCGGCCGCCGCACCGGCAACCAGCCCCAGGACACAGCTCCCCCTGTGTCCTCGGCGCCCCCCGCGGAGCGGACACGCGCGGCACTCCGGGCCCTTGTCGTCCAGCGGCGTCCCCGGCCGCAGGCGAGACAGCGCCAACAGGTGGCGCATTGCCCGTCCGCGCCGAGCTCGTGCTGCCTGAGCAGCGCTCGCCAGGCGGCGGCCAGCCGGCACGCCTCCGCTCCCGCACGCGAAGGAATTCCCGAAGTCCCCGCAGGTTCCCGACCCCGATCCGGAACCGTCGTCTCCAGGACTCCTCGCAGATATTTCTGTACCCCTTCGGCCAACAGGCCAAACAGCACCGCGTCCACACCACGCTACTCCCTCCGTCGAACCTTTGTTCGATCGCAGGGTCAGTTCTACCGGGTGGGTACGACGATTCCGGCGGCGATCGGGGAGATCGCCGCCGGATTCACTCGGACGAGTGGCGTGCCGCCTAGAGCTTCACCATCGGGACGCTGCCGATCAGCATCAGGCGGACCTTGCCCGCCTGGCCGAAGTCGATGGTGGCCGTCGCGCGCGGGCCGACGCCGTCGCAGGAGATCACCGTGCCGAGGCCGTACTTGTCGTGGCTGACGCGGTCGCCGACGTCCAGCTTCAGCGCCACCGTGTCCTTCCAGCCCTTGCCGAACGACGGCGTGCCCGCGGAAGACGGCGAAGACGACCGGCGGCCGCCCCAGGTGGTCGCCGCCCGCGGTGTGCCGCGCGAACCGGAGCCGAACGAGCCGAAGCCGCTGCTGGACGGCTCCAGCCGCCGCCAGTCGACCAGGTCCGGCGGCAGCTCGTCGAGGAACCGCGAAGCCGGGTTCATCGACGGCTGGCCCCACGCCGAGCGCGTGATCGCGCGCGAGACGTACAGCCGCTTCCTGGCGCGCGTGATCGCGACGTACGCGAGCCGCCGTTCCTCGGCCAGCTCGGTCGGGTCGCCCAGCGCGCGCATGTGCGGGAAAACGCCGTCCTCCCAGCCGGTGCAGAACACGACCGGGTATTCCAGGCCCTTCGCGGTGTGCACGGTCATCAGCGTGACCACGCCCGCGCCGCCGTCGCCTTCCTCGCCGCCGTCGGGCGAGGGCACCGAGTCGGCGTCCGCGACCAGCGACACGCGCTCGAGGAACGCCGGCAGCGAGCCCGGCGCCGGGACGCCCTCCTCGACGACCAGCTCGGCGTTCTCGTCCGCGACGACCTCGGCGGTGATCTCGGTGAACTCCCGGGCGACCGTCACGAGCTCGTCGAGGTTCTCCACGCGCGTGTGGTCCTGCGGGTCTTCCGACTCCTCGAGCTCGGCGCGGTAGCCGGTCTTGTCGAGCACGGCTTCCAGGACGTCGTGCACCTCGGCGCCGTCCGAAACCAGCGTCCCCAGCTCGTCGAGCATCGCCACGAACCCGCCGATCGCCTTGACCGAACGCGGGTTCAGCAGCGGCACCCTGCCCTCGACGGCTTCCCGCAACGCCTGCGCGAAGGAGATCCGCTCGCGCTCGGCGTGCGTTGCCACGACGGCCTCGGCGCGGTCGCCGATGCCGCGCTTGGGCACGTTCAGCACGCGCCGCAGGCTGACCGTGTCCTCCGGGTTCGCCAGCACGCGCAGGTAGGCGATCATGTCGCGGACCTCGCGGCGCTCGTAGAACCGCACGCCGCCGACGACCTTGTACGGCAGGCCGAGCCGGATGAAGATCTCTTCGAAGACACGGGACTGGTTGTTGGTGCGGTAGAAGACGGCGACGTCCGAGTAGTCGGCTTCGCCCTTCTCCGCCAGCGCGTCGATCTCGCCCGCGACGAACGCGGCTTCGTCGTGGTCGTTGTCCGCGACGTAGCCGACGATCTTCTCGCCGTCGCCCGAGTCCGTCCACAGCCGCTTCGCGCGGCGGTTCGGGTTCCGCTCGATGACGGCGTTGGCCGCGGACAGGATCGTCTGCGTGGACCGGTAGTTCTGCTCCAGCAGGATGGTGTGCGCGTTCGGGAAGTCCCGCTCGAACTCCTCGATGTTGCGGATCGTCGCGCCGCGGAAGGCGTAGATCGACTGGTCCGCGTCACCGACGACGACCAGCTCGGCCGGCTCGACACCGGCCTCGTTCGGCGCGGTCCCGGCCAGCTCGCGGACCAGGGTGTACTGCGCGTGGTTCGTGTCCTGGTACTCGTCGACCAGCACGTGGCGGAACCGCCGCCGGTAGTACTCGGCGACGGCCGGGAACGCCTGCAGCAGCGAGACCGTGCGCATGATGAGGTCGTCGAAGTCGAAGGCGTTGGCCTGGTTGAGCCGCCGCTGGTACTCGCCGTAGACCTCGGCGACGCGGCGCTCGAGGTCGTTGCCCGCGTTCGCCGCCGCCGTCTCCGGGTCGGTGAGCTCGTTCTTCAGGTTCGAGATGTGCACGGCGAGCGTGCGGGCGGCGTAGCGCTTCGGGTCGATGTCGAGATCCCGTGCCACCAGGGTGATCAGCCGCTTGGTGTCGTCGGAGTCGTAGATGGAGAAGCTCGACGACATGTCGAGCGTTTTGGCTTCCCGGCGCAGGATCCGCACGCACATGGAGTGGAAGGTCGACACCCACATGGCGTTCGCGCGGCGCCCGACGAGGGCGGCGACGCGCTCGCGCATTTCGGCGGCGGCCTTGTTGGTGAAGGTGATCGCCATGATTTCGCCGGGGTGCACGCGGCGCTGCCCGAGCAGGTACGCGATCCGGCGGGTCAGCACCCGGGTCTTGCCCGATCCCGCGCCCGCCACGACCAGCAGCGGGCCACCGGCGTGGGTGACGGCTTCGCGCTGGGCGGGGTTGAGGTCGTCGAGCAGCTCGGCCTGCCCGCCGGCGGCGGGCTTGCGCACAGGGGTCGCGGCGGGGAGATCGAAGAGGGTGTCCATCGTGGCGTCCACGCTACCCCGGGCGGGCCGGGCTCCGGCAGAAGCGTGCCGGGGCGGGCGATCCCCGGCTACCGCACCGGGCGTAGCGGGAGGTGCCGCCTCCCGCCCGACGCGCCGCGGGCCGTCCGCGCGGAGCATCGGTCCCATGGAAAACACCCGCATCCGGGCCGCCGACGCCGATCGCGAACGCGTCGCCACCGCCGTCCAGATCGCCGGCTCCGAAGGCCGGCTCACCCTCGAAGAGGTCGAGGAACGCCTCGGCCGCGTCTACGCCGCGCGGTTCACCGACGAACTCGGCGCGCTCACCGCCGACCTGCCGCGGCCCGCGCCGCCGTCGAGCGGCTTCCCGCTCACCCGGGCGGCGCTGCGGCGCCATCCGGCCCTGCGCGTCCACCTCGCCGTCGTGGTCGCGATCGCGGTGGTGGCGACCGTGCGGTGGGTGGCGCTGGGCGCCGGGTTCTTCTGGCCGGTGTTCCCGGTGTTCTGGCTCGCGGTGAGCCTCTTGGTTCATGCTCGGGTGCGCTCGGCCCGGGAGCGCCCCCGCACCGCTGTGCCATACTGATCGCATGCGGCACCACACGGAGCGATTTTTTTACGGGACCCGGACTCCGGCTCCCGTGATCGCGTAGTGCCCGAACCGCCATCACGCCAGCCCCGGAGTCCACGGACCCGGGGCTGTCGCCGTCCCTGGGGCCGGGTCCGGGTCTCGAGGAAGAGGTCCCGATGAACGCACACGCGACGAACGCCGACGGCCAGCCCGCCGAGCACACCCCCGCGGGCGACGACATCGCGTCGCTCCGCCAGGAGATCGACTACCTGGACAAGGAGATCCTGCGGCTGGTCAAACGCCGCGTCGAGGTGTCCAAGAAGATCGGGGCCGCGCGGATGGCCGCCGGCGGCACGCGCATCGTCTACAACCGCGAGATGGACGTGCTCGCGCGCTACCGCGAACTCGGCCCGGACGGCCGTCAGCTGGCCATGGCGCTGCTCAACCTGGGACGCGGGCGGCTCGGCCGGTAACGGTTACGGCGAATTCGGGGGTTTCCCCGAGGCGTTCGCGGCCCCGGTGCAGGCAGACTGGGTGCATGGACTGGCTCGTGAACCTCATCGCCGTCATCGTCGCGCTCGCGAGCGTGCTGGCCGCGCTGGGCCATGTGGGGTATCTGGCGCTGCTGAACAACGCGGCGGGTAAGCGTGCCGGGGGCGCCCCGGTCGCGCAGTACGTCAAGAGCAGGTGGGCCGTTGCCGGCGGTACCACCGCGGCCTCGTTGTTCGCCTGGTTGCTCACGGCCGGGGGACCGACGCTGGACGTTTTCGCGATCATCGTCGCCGCGGGTAGCGGCGTGGTGGCGACGAAGGCGCTGCAATCCACGCGGGACCGTTACCGCACGGGAGACTGAAAGGCCTGATCAGGGGCGATGGCGCTGCGTGAAACTTCGCAGCGTCACCATCGCCCGTTCGGTCGCGCCCGACCGAGTGAAACCTGTGCAACTTGCAGGTTTGGGGGCGACTTTCTCCACCGGATGCTCCTAGGGTTGACGTTGTGAGGACCCTTGCGTCTGGGTCGGGCGATGCCCGCAGGACGCGCGGGGGCACTGGCCCCGCGCGCCCCCAGTCGCGTGCGCGTGCATCTGCGCTGGATTCCGAACGAGATTCCGCGCGTGATTCCGAACAGGATTTCGCGCGTGCGGATGCTCCGATCGGGTCGACCCGGCGCCGGGTGGCGTCAGGACCGCGTGGCCGGGTGGTCGAGCTCACATGAGCCAAGGCACGGAGTTCCACGGACGCGCCACCGCGCCCGCGCATCCCGGACGGCACCGGCGCGGCGGCGCGGAGAGCTGGACGCCGCCGCTGCCGCAGCACCGCCCCGTGCGACACCACGCGGCGGGTGGTTTGCCGGTTGAGCCGTCGGGGGGTGGTTCGCAGCCGCGGTGGCAGGCCACGACGGGCTCGCCGGAGCCGGGCTCGCCGGGCTTGCGGTTTCCCGCCGATGCCTCTCCGTACTACGCGGACCCCGGGCCGACCGGCTCCCATCCGTTGCGGCCGCACGCCGCCCACCCCGCGCACGACCCGGCGACGACCGGTGCCGATCGGATGACCGGTGCCGATCGCTCGCCGTCCTACTCCACCGGCCCCGGCTCGGCCGACTGGTCCGTGGGCGGCAACCCGCCCTCCTGGCACCACGCCGGCTCGTCTTCGCTGCCGCACTCCTCGCACGCCGACCCGCTGGAGGTCGGTAGCCGCCCTTTCCGGCACTGTGCCGGTGACTCCGGGCCGGCCGATCCGCCGGTCTCCGGGTCTCTGCCGCTTCCGCAGCCGTCGCTTCCGCAGCCCCGTGACCGGCGACTCGGGCCGCCCCTGTTCCCCGCCTCGCACGGCAGCCTTCCGCTCGACGACTTCGACGATGACGACGACTTCGAAGACGGCGACGAAGGCGAAGCGCCCGAAAGCCGTGCCGATCAGGCCGCCCGGCGCACGCGCGTCTCGCTGGCCTCCCCCGCTCCGCGGTGCATCGACCTCGATGAAGACGATGTCCGCGTCTACTCCGCCCCGCCGCTCGATGGCCTCGGTGGCCTCGGTGGCCTGGGCGGCTTCGCCATCGGGTCCGTGCCCGCCTCGGTGACGCCGCCGAAGACCTGGCGGAAAGCCGCCTGGTTCGCCACCGGGGCCTCCGGTGCCGTCGTCGTCGGGCTCCTGTGCGCCGGGTCCTTCCTCGTCGGGAAGCCGCCGATGGACCAGGCCGTGCAGGGTGCCTGGCCCGGCTACCAGGGCGTCCCGACGATCGCCGACCCCACCGGCGACCGGCCGCCGCCCACCGAGGGCGGGTCCGCGGCCGGGCCGAAAACCGCTTCGCGACCGGACGACGACGCCGCCGGGACGACGCAGGGCGGTGGTGGCGCCGGGCCGGTCGACGGCGTCGCTCCCCCGGTCGACGACAGCGCCTCCGCGCCCGGCACCGCGACCACCGGACCCGCCGACCCGAGCGCGCCGCCGCGGAAGCCGCCGGTGGCGCCCGCCCAGCGCGAGACGCCCGTGAAGCCGCCGTGGTGGTACTCCTTCCCGCCGGACGCCCAGACCATGGGGGACAACTCGGAGAAGTTCTTCAACACCGTCACCACCGACCCGTCCGCGGCGTCGTCGGTGACCACCGGGCAGCTGCACGACCAAGGGCCGCAGGCGCTCGCCCAGCGGTACGCCGGCATCGCCTACTTCGAGGTCAAGAAGGTCAGCATCGACCAGCAGCGCGGCGTCACCGTGAACACCGTCGAGGTCACCCACACCGACGGCACCAAGACGCTCGAGGAGCGCACCCTGACATTCGGGGACGGCGACAAGATCACCTCTGACGGTCAGTAGCCACGTCTGCACGTGCGGTTCGCCCGTTCCGATGCACGTGCGGTGCGCCGAGCGGTAATGCCTGGTCCGGGTGGGTGACATAAGCTGCCGCTCGTCGTGTTGCGACGGCATTCCGGCGACAGAGCCTGGTGGTCGCCGTCCGCACAGGGTTACCTGACGACAGCGAATCGACAGACCGGCCATGAGCCGACCAACCGGACCAACGGGAACCCGGCCGAACGGCCGAGTGACCGTCCCCGGACCCAGAGCGAGGACTTTCGTGCTTGATCGGCAGCGCACACGGCGTGAGTCACCCCACGCCGTCCGCGTCGAGGACGTCATCCCGGCGGAGATCCTGGACGGCGTCGCTGACGCCGACCGTGATCACCTCGAGCAGGTCTTCCGCGACCCGCAGCGGTTCCTGCCGGCCCGGACCGAGCCGGTCCGCGAACCGGAGCAGGCCGAGGACGCCGGCGAGCCGGAAAGCCGGTTCGCACGCCGCGCGAAGCTGACCGGGCTGGTCGCCGCGGGCGCGCTCGTCGCCGGTGCGGTGATCGCCGCGCCGATGCTGACCAGCTCCCACCGCGCCGCCTCCTCCTCCGGTGGCCAGTCCACCCCCGCCGGCTTCACCGGTGCGGCCGAGCTCGGCGGCCTCGCCGTGCCGCAGCACCAGGCCGGCGGCAGCGCGCCGGAGCGGCACAGCACGGTGACGCCGGGCACGCCCGCCGAGGACACGCCGTCGGCGCACGCCGAGGACGGCGCCCCGCGCACCCAGGCACCGCAGGCCGCCGCCACCCCGGTGCCGGACAAGGCCGCCGACGCCCGCAGCGCGAGCCGCAAGATCCAGGCCGTCAAGGAGTTCTACGCCAAGATCGCCCGCGACTCGGCGGGCGCACTGGCGCTGCTGAGCCCGGCGCTGGTCGACGGCGCCGCCGGCGAGCTGGTCCGCACCTGGAGCACGATGGACGCCATCGACGTCCAGGAGGCCGACACGCAGATCAAGCCGGACGGCTCGATCCTCGCGGTCGCGACGCTGCACCGGCCGGACGGCGCGCTCGTGCGCGTCACCCAGCTGTTCCGGGTCGCCGACGCCGGCGGGTTGATCACCGAAGCCGAGCTCGTCTCGGCCCAGTACATGTAGCCCACCGCGATCACCCCTTCACCCCTGGTTCAAGTGCCCGTGCCGGATTCGTGTGCGCAGAGTGAGCGCCTAGCCTTGTCACGGGCCGGTCTCGGAAAAACCGGCTCAGAGCCCACGACATGTGCATACGCTCCAGCGAAGCGGCGTGTTCGTGGCCGCGTCACCAGGCACCGATCCGCACGCCCTGGTGAAGCCGGAGCCCAAAGGGAGGTCGCGTGAGCGACGAGGGTCGTCTGGTCGCCGATCGGTACCGCATCGTCGGCCGGATCGGCACGGGCGCGATGGGGGCCGTCTGGCAGGCGCACGACGAGGTCCTGGGCCGCACGGTGGCCATCAAGCAGCTCCTGCTCCAGCCCCACCTGGACCAGCACGACGCCGAGGACGCCCGCCAGCGGACGATGCGCGAGGGCCGGATCGCGGCCCGGCTGCACCACCCCAACGCGATCTCCGTGTTCGACGTCGTCACCGACGACAACGGCCAGCCGTGCCTGATCATGGAGTACCTCAACTCCACCAGCCTGGCGGCCGTGCTGCAGGAACGCCGCACGCTGCCGCCGACCGAGGTGGCGCGCATCGGCGCCCAGGTCGCCGCGGCGCTGCGCGAGGCGCACGCGGTCGGGATCGTGCACCGCGACATCAAGCCGGGCAACATCCTGCTCGGCGGCAACGGCGTCGTGAAGATCACCGACTTCGGCATCTCGCGGGCCAAGGACGACGTCACGGTCACCAAGACCGGGATGATCGCCGGCACGCCCGCCTACCTGGCCCCCGAGGTCGCCATCGGCGGCGAGCCGGGGCCGGAGTCGGACGTCTTCTCCCTCGGCTCCACGCTCTACGCGGCGTGCGAGGGACAGCCGCCGTTCGGGCTGTCCGAGAACACGCTGAGCCTGCTGCACGCCGTCGCGGCCGGGCAGATCAACCCGCCGCGCCAGTCCGGGCCGCTGGCCAGCGTGCTGGCCGTGCTGCTGCACCCGGACGTCGAGCACCGGCCGACCGCCGAGGAGTGCGAGGAGCTGCTGGCGGCCGTCGCCCGCGGCGAGACCCCGCTCGGCGGCCCGGCCGACGAGACCATGATGGCGCCGTCCGCCGGCGTCCTCGGCGCGGCCGCCGTCGCCGACCCGAACGCCACCCAGATGTTCGACGAGATCCCCGCGGGCCACTCGGGCACGCTGCTCGGCGGCGGGGCCCCGACGCAGGCCGTGCCGTTCTACGACGAGGACGACTACCCGGAGGCCACCGGCTACCCGGAGGACGACTACGACGGGTACGACCACTACCGCGAGGACGACCGCCACGCGGCCGGGGGCGTGCCGCCCGGGCTGGCCGCGACCCGCGCGGTGCCGGTGCCGCCGCACGAGCAGCACGGGTACGAGGACGACTACGACGATTACGACGACGAGCCGGTGCCGCCGCCCCCGGCCCGCTCGCGTCCGCAGATGAGCCCGGTCGACGACGAGGACGACAAGCCCGGCGCCTGGAAGCGCCCGGCGATCATCGGCGGCATCGTCGTCGTGGGCCTGGTCGCCCTTGTGGTCTGGCTGCTGAGCCCGAACAACCCGGAGGCGCCGGCCGCGCCGATCCCCAGCAGCAAGCCGACGCCCACCTCGACGTCGGAGTCGCTGCCGGCCACGACCGAGGACCCGGTCAGCACGGCCGACGTGCCGCCTCCGGTGACGGAATCGACTTCGTCGTCGAAGCGGGCGACGACGTCGAGGAACAGCGAAACTCCGACGACCACGCCGACGAAGTCGAGTCCGAAGACGACGCCGCCGGAAACCAGCAGCGACGCTCAGCCGACGACAACGCCGGTAACGCCGACTACGTCCACCACGCCGTGACCCGAGGTATGTGTTGAGTTCCGAAGGCACCATCGTCGGCGGCCGGTTCCGGCTGGACCAGCCGATCGGCCGCGGCCGCGCCGGCATCGTGTGGCTGGCGTTCGACACGCGGCTGTTCCGCACCGTCGCGATGAAGCGGATGTACCTGCCGGTCGGCGCGGGCGACCGCGCCGAGCAGGCGCGCGCGGCCGCCATGCAGGAGGGCAAGGACGCGGCGCGGATCGAGCACCCGTCCGCGATCAAGGTGTTCGACGTGCTGCCGGAGGGCCAGGACGTCTGGCTGGTGATGGAGTACATCCCGTCGCGCAGCATGGCGACGTTCCTCGCCGAGCACGGCAGGCTCACCCCCGACCAGGCGGCACAGCTGGGCATCCAGCTCGGCAACGCGCTGGCGGCCATCCACGCGGCCGGTTTCGTGCACCGCACCCTCGAGCCGGGCACGGTGCTGCTGGCCGACGACGGCGGCGTCAAGCTCACCGACATCGGCATCAGCGGCGGCGGGCCGCACGCGGCGTACGTGGCGCCCGAAGTCGCCCGCGGCCTCCCGGGCACGCCGGCGGCGGACGTCTTCTCCCTCGGCGCGACGCTCTACACGGCCGTGGAGGGCGTGCCGCCGTTCGGGGAGGACGGCCAGTCGTCCGAGCGCCCGCCGCAGAACTCCGGCGTCCTGACCGAGGCCCTGCGCAAGATGCTGCGGGCGGACCCGGTCACGCGGCCGACGATGGCGGACACCGTCCGCTCGCTGCAGGCGATCACCGAAGGCCGCGAAACGGCGTTCATCCCGCCGACCGCGCCCGGGATCCCGCCGCCCCCGCCGCCGCCCTTCAACCCGGGCCTGGCGGCCGCGGGGCCGCCGATGCCGCCGTCGGGACCGCAGTTCCAGCAGCAGCCGATGCCGGTCGCCGCGCCCGGTTACGCGGGTGCTGAGGAGACGCAGCGGATGCAGCCGGTTGCGCCGCCGACCCAGTACGCGCCGCAGCCCGTGCCGGGTGCCCCGCGGCAGGCTCAGGCGAGCAACCTGCCGGTGTCGAAGAAGACGCTGGTGACCGTGGCCGCGATCCTCGCGGCGGTGCTGGTCGGCATCCTCGTCACCGAGCTGTTCTTCGTCTAGGCCCGTCCGGACAAGGGCTTGCCGGGCACGGACGTCCGCACCCGGCAAGCGTCCCCTTCACCTCACGGGTCGACCACGATCACGCAGGTGTAGGTGCCCGGTTCGAGGTCCTTCGCGGTGACGGACCCGTCGCCGCCGGCCCCGGTGGAGCCGCTCGCGACACCGCAGTCGATCGTCGACGCCGTCCCGCCGGCGACCTGCGAGTCGACGCTGACCGTGAGGTCGGTGAGCGGCGTGTTGTGGAACGACACGCTCTCGCCGGCGTACGGCGTGGCGCCGCAGGTGGCGGTGTTGTCGACCGTCACGGACTTGTCGTTGGCGTCGACGTGGTAGCCCGCCGGCACCGTCTCGTGGACGGTGTAGCTGCCGAAGGTCAGGCCGTCGAAGCAGGCGACGCCGGCGCTGTCGGTGGCCTTGGTGACGCCGTTGACCGTGAAGTTCACCCCGGCGTGCGGGTGGTCGCCCGCGCCGTCGGCGGCGTGCTTGCGCGTCTTCGTCACCTTGATCGCCCCGAGCTGCAGGGTGTTGGTGAAGGTGCAGGTGACCGTTTCGTCGGCGCTGACGTCGATGTTGGTCACCGGGCTGCCGTCGTCGCAGGTGGCGCTCGTGAGCGACCAGTTCGCGGGCACCGTCTCGGCGGCGGTGTAGCCCGAGCCGGCCTGGACGTTGGTCGTCGTGTTCGACTCGCCGTTCTTGAGGGAGAACGACTTGTTCAGCGCGGACGGTCCGCCGGTCAGGGTGAACGAGAACGCCGTGTTCGTCGGATCCGGCGACGGTGCCGTCACCTTCTGGATGACGATCTTGCCGCAGTTGGAGATGCTCACCGGCTTCGGCGCGATGAAGTCCTTGAGCGCCGCGGTGAACGAGTCCGAGGAGCGGCTCTTGAGGTAGGCGGCGCCGAAGGCCTTGCAGGTGCCCGCGGGCAGGATGCCCGAGTCGGTCAGGTTGATCGCCGCCTCACCGAAGGTGCGCGTCGACAGCGTGCGCGGGGCGTTCGGCGCGATGGGGTCGGTCACCGGCACCGCGTTGATCGAGCCTTCGAAGTTGGCGCCGCTCAGCGCGTGCACCTTGTCCCAGCACGGGAGCGAGTTGCTGGCTTCGCAGACCGTCGCGGCGTTGCCCGTGGTGGTCCAGAGGTGGTAGCCGAGCACCGGGTTGACGCCACCCTGCGACAGGTCGTACTTGATCAGCACGTCACCGGCGGTGCGCACCGGGGTCACGCCGTTCGCGCTCACCGTGCCCGACTGGTTGAACTCGAAGTCCATGTTCGTCGTGCCGGTCGGCTCCTGGACCCGCTCCCACGCCAGGTACAGGAACTCCTTGCCGCTCACCCGCTCGTTCGCCACGTACAGCCGGGTGAGGTCGCTCTTGTTGTTCGGGATCGAGCCGTCGACGACGGTCGGCACGGCCGTGTCCTCCTTGGTGCCCTGGCCGAAGGAGTCGTCCGTCTGCCCGGTCGGCTTGTCCAGCGCGGTCACGAGGTGGGGTGCGTTGGCCCAGTCCTGCGTCTCGTCGTTCAGGACGAGGTTGCCGTCGGCCGCGTCGAACGGGCTGGGGGCGAGGTTGGCTTCGGCCGAGGTGAGTGTGCCGAAGGTGAGACAGACGGCGCCCAGCAAGGTGATGCCGACGCGACGCCGTGCGCGTCTTGTCGCTCTGTTGCTCATGATGGTTGCTCTCTGCAGGGAGGGATGAGAGAAAGCGGCAGGAAGGCGCCGCTCGTGGCATTTCTCCGTGGCCGCGGCGAACGGCGCGGAGATCACTGATCGCGTGACCACCGTAAGCGACGAAGAAGCCAACTCCCAGGGTCGGACAGCCCTATCAGTGCAGGTGAGCGACCCGAAAGATAACTACCATGCGTGACTTGGCCACGATCAACCCGCCCCACCCGGCGGCAAATCACGCATTCTTTTATCGAATCGAGAGATTGCCGGAAAAGAGCCGGGACTTTTTCAGTCAGGCGACTTTCGCGGTCGCCGCGCGCATGGCTTCCAGCAGGGTGCGGACGGCCGGGTGGCCCCACGCCCGGGACGCCACCGCGGCGTGGATCGTGCGGACCGGTTCCGGGTGGCGGATCCTGCGGACGACCACGCCGGGGTGCGGCGCGCCGAGGCCCAGCTCGGGGATCAGGCCGACGCCGATGCCGGCGGCGACGAACCCCTGCGCCGTCTGGTAGTCCTCGGACTCCACCACGACGTTGGGCGTGAAGCCGGCGGACGCGCAGGCGCTGTCCAGGATGTCGCGGCAGACTCCGGGGAGGCCGTCGACGCCGACCCAGGGCTCCTCGGCGAACTCCGACAGGTCCAGCACGCGCTTGCGCGCCAGCGGGTGGGTCTTCGGCAGCACCGCGCGGTACGGGTCGTCCAGCAGGTGCACCAGCTCGACGCCCTTGCCCGGCGGGGTCTTGCGCGGGAAGACGGTGATCGCGACGTCGGCGTTGCCCGCCTCGACGTCCATCATCGGGTCGTCGGGTTCGACGAGCTTGAGGTCGAGGCGCACGCCGGGGTGCTCGCGGCGGACCGCGGCGATGGCGGGCGGGACCAGCGACGCGCCCGCCGTGGCGAAGTAGCGGATCGAGACGCGGCCGATGCGGCCTTCCTTGAGCTCGGTCAGCGCCGCTTCGGCCCTGGCCAGCTCGGCGCTGAGCGTCTCGGCGTGCTCGGACAGCAGCGCGCCCGCCGCGGTCGGCCGGACGCCGCGCCCGACGCGTTCGAGCAGTTCGGTGCCGGCCTCGCGTTCGAGCGCGGAAAGCTGCTGGCTGATCGCGGACGGCGTGTAGCCGAGGTTCCGGGCCGCGGCGGTGATCGACCCGCTGGTGACGACAGCGCGGAGAACCTGCAGGCGACGGACGTCGAGCATGCTCCGAATCGTACAGCTCGACTTAAGTGTCCCTGCAGTTATTTTCGCTTGTCCTTACGTCTCGGCCGGGTGAAGCTGACGCTTGATCGACGAAGGAGGACTGGGGAGTGGGCGAGACGAAGACCCTGCTCAGGATCGGCGCGCTGGCCTTGATGTGGGGCTCGAGCTTCTTCTGGATCAAGCTGGGGCTGGGGATGTTTTCGCCGGTGCAGCTCGTGCTGGCGCGGCTGGTGCTCGGCGCCGCCCTGCTGCTGGTGCTGTGCCGGCTGCAGCGGGCGCGGCTGCCGCGTGACCGCCGGACGTGGGGGCACCTGGCGGTCGCGGCGTTCTTCCACAACGCGCTGCCGTTCCTGCTGTTCGCGATCGGCGAGACGACGGTCGATTCGGGGATCACCGGCGTGCTGAACTCGACGACGCCGCTGTGGGTGCTGCTCGCGGCGCCGCTGATGGGAACGTCGTCGCGGATGACGGCGACCCGGCTGGCCGGGCTGCTCGTGGGTCTCGGCGGGATCCTGCTGATCTTCGCGCCGTGGCAGGCATCGGGCCTGCTGAGCTGGGGCGCCCTGGCGTGCCTCGCGGCGGCGGCGAGCTACGGCTTCGCGTTCGTCTACGAGGGCAAGTACCTGTCGTCCCCGACGTCTTCGCCGTACGCGATCTCGGCCGGGCAGATGATCCTGGCCAGCGGGATGCTGGTGCTGGCGGTGCCGGTGGGCGGGCTGACGCCGGTGCACGTCTCGACGGGGCCGCTGCTCGCGGTGCTGGTGCTGGGCATCGGGTCGACGGGGATCGCGTTCGCGCTGAACTACCAGCTGCTGGCGAGCGAGGGCGCGGTGGCGGCGTCGGTGGTCGGGTACCTGCTGCCGGTGGTTTCGGTGCTGCTGGGCGCGGTGTTCCTGGGTGAGCAGCTGCACCTGCGGGTGATCGCGGGCATGGTGGTCGTGCTCGGCGGGGTGGCGCTGACGCGCCTGCATTGGCCGGAGCGAGAGGTCGTGGGCGAGCCCGGTGACCAGGTCGACGGGCTTGGTGACGACACCGCCGGGCGTGCGCCGCGGCCTCTCGCTCCGCTGGCGGACTGAGGCTCAGGCTGGACCGTAACAGCGCAGCCGGAACTTCCGACATTTCGCCCGACCAAGAAGCACGGCGGCGCGGAGTGCGGATGGAAACGGTAGAAGCGATTGCGGTCGGAATCTTGTCCAGTGTGGTGGCTTCGGCGCTGTGGATCCTGATCCTCAGCCGGCTGACTCCTAAAATGATCATTTCGCCGGAGATCGCCGAAGACCCAGCAACGCGGGCTTTCCGCATCAAGGTGGTCAATCTCAGCCGTCGCGCCGCGGTCGACCTCCGCGTCGAAGCCCACCTCGTGACATCGATCGGGGTACGGGGCGGCAGGGTCAACCGGCGTATGCCGCTGATCTGCGGCAACCCTCCGCTTGTACTTCCTCGCCGGATCCGGGCGAGCAAGGAGTCCGACAACGCCTACCGCCTGCGCATCGACTCGAACGTTCGAGAGCTGTGGTCGGCCAGCCCGGACTCGTTCGTCAGGCTGCAGATCTTCGCCCGCCACGAGGTGACCGGCATGGGGAAGATGTTCGAGCGGCGCTACCACCACCCGGGGTCCGAGATCGTCATGGGCAGCTTCGTTCACGGTCAGGACATGACGGTCACGCCCGAGTCGGCTCAGACCAGGCGGCGGTCGGAGGCCCAGCGGGAGAGCTCGTAGCGGTTCGAAAGCTGGGTCTTCCGCAGCACGCTCGACACGTGCGTCTCGACCGTCTTCACGGAGATGAACAGCTCCGACGCGATCTCCTTGTACGCGTACCCGCGCGCCAGCAGGCGCAGGACGTCGCGCTCGCGGGGCGTCAGCAGGTCGAGTTCCGGGTCGTTGATCGGGGCCGAGCCCGGGCGGTCGGCGAACGCGTCCAGCACGAAGCCGGCCAGGCGCGGGGAGAACACCGCGTCGCCGTCGGCCACGCGGACCACCGCGCGGACCAGTTCCTTCGACGAAATCGTCTTCGTCACGTAGCCCCGGGCGCCCGCGCGGATGACCGCGATGACGTCCTCCGCCGCGTCCGAGACCGAGAGGGCCAGGAACACCACGTCCGGGAGCTCCGGGCGGACCCGGCGCAGCACCTCCGCGCCGCCGCCGTCGGGCATGTGGACGTCGAGGAGCACCACCTGGGGCTTCGTGCGGGCGATGCCGGCGACGGCCTCCGCCACCGAGCCCGCCTCGCCGACCACGCGGACCTCGGTGGTGATCGAATCCAACTCGGTGCGGACCCCCGCGCGGAACAGCGCGTGGTCGTCGACGAGGAACACCTTCACCGGTTCGCGCTGGTTGTCCGTCACGAGTTCGAGCATAGCCGCCTCACGCCGCTCCCTTGCCCGCTTTCACCGGCATGGCGAGCTGGACCTCGGTGCCCTCGCCCGGCGCCGTGCGGACCTTGCACGTGCCGCCGTGGCGGGTCATCCGGCCGCGGATCGAGTCGGCGAGGCCGTGGCGGTCGTCCGGGACGAGGTCGGGGTCGAAACCCTTGCCGCGGTCGCGGACGAACACCGTCACCGACGTCGGCTCGACCTCGGCGAAGACGCTGACCTCCTCCACCCCCGCGTGCTTGGCGGCGTTGACGATCGCCTCGCGCGCGGCCTGGACCAGCGCGACCAGCGATTCGTCCAGCTCGGCGTCGCCGACGACGACCTGGCCGACCGAGATCGCGAAGGTGTCCTCGACCTCGCCGCACGCCGTGGCGAGCGCTTCGGACAGCTGGCCGGTCGCTTCTTCGACGTTCTCGGCGGGCTTGCCGTAACCGCCTGCGCCGTAGAGCCAGCCGCGCAGCTCGCGCTCCTGGCTGCGGGCCAGCCGCGCGACCTCGCGCGGCGACTCGCTCTGCTTCTGGATCAGCGCGAGCGTCTGGAGCACGGAGTCGTGCAGGTGGGCGGCGATCTCGGCGCGCTCGTCGGTGCGGATGCGGGCCTTGCGCTCGTCGGAGAGGTCGCGGACCAGCCGCAGCCAGAACGGCACGGTCAGCACGGCGACGCCGATGAGCGTCGCGAGGACCGCGATCAGGGCGAACTGGACCTGGTCGAGCGTCCCGCTGCGCAGCACGACGACGGTGATGCCGGTGATCACCAGCGCGACGCCGGCCACGATCCGGATCGCAGCCGACCAGCCGCCCCCGCCGAGGAGCGCCCCCGCGAAGCCGTCCTTGGCGCCGGCTCGCCAGCGGCGGCGCTGCGACTCGTCGGCCTCCCGCCAGACGACCGCGAGACCGAGCATGGCGACGGCGAGCGGCACGGCGACCCAGCCGCTGATGAACCCGGTGAGTGTCCCGCTGCCGACGGCGAGGCCGACGCCCAGCGCGACCAGGCCGAACGCCTGCTGGCGTTCCTTCGGCTTCGGCGCCTCCGCGGTCTCCTCGGACTGCTGCTGGACGAACACCCAGAGGAGCCCGTAGGCGAGCAACCCGGCGCCGTTGAGCGCGGCGAGCAACGCGAAGACGGTCCGCACCCACAGGACCGGCACGCCGAGGTGGTCGGCGAGCCCCCCGGCGACACCGGCGATGGCCCGCCCGGACCGCCGCCGGAACATCTTGGGCGCAGCCGACTCCGTCGTGGTGGCCGGGACCGCCGGTTCGGCGGTGACGTGGTCGAGGGACTCCTGCACGCGTCCATGGTCACACGCACCGGTGTCCCGTTCCATCGGGGAAACCCCTGATCCGGGGAGCCAGGGAAAACCTCAGGGACCATCCCGGATGTCCCGCCGCCGCGGGTGCCGCATGCTTTTCGGTATGAGTGGTGCGAGCACGAAGCCGGGGGTCCTGAACGGCTTCGAGGAAACCGTCAAGGACTTCTGGGTCAGCCGGCCCCGGCGGCCGCACTCCGGGCGGAAGCTGGCCGGGGTGGCCGCCGCCATCGGGCGGCGGTACGGGATCGATCCCGTCGTCGTGCGGATCGCCCTCGTCGTCACGACGATCTTCGGCGGCTTCGGCGTTCCCTTCTACCTGCTGGGGTGGCTGTTCCTGCCCGGCGAGAGCGACGAGGTCTCCGGCTTCGAAGGCCTCATCGGGCGCGGCCGGTCTTCGGTGTCGCCGGCGTTCGCCGTCGTGCTCATGATCCTCGTCGTCCTGAGCACCGGGGGCTCGATCAGCGGCTCCTGGTTCGACGGCGGCGGCCTCATCAGCTGCGCGCTCATCGCCACCGCCCTCTACCTGCTGCACCGCAGCCGCGGCCACGAGAACCGCCCCGCGCCGGTCGCCGCGCGGGCGTCGTACCCGGCCTTCACCGGAAACGGAGCCTTCACCATGACCGACACCGCCGAGGCGCCGCCGCCGGTGCGCGGCTGGGACCCCCTCGCCGCCGACCCGGCGGGCTGGGACCTCCCCGACGCCCCGCCCGCGCCGGACCCGCGGCCCACGCCGCCGCCCGCGTACCAGGCGCCGCAGCGGCGCCGCCGGTCGAAGGTCGGCTCGGCCACCTTCGCCCTCGCCGTGCTGACCGCCGGCGGCGCGGTGCTGGCCGGCCTCAACGGCGCCACCTGGTTCGACGCGCAGCACATCGTGGGCCTCGTGCTCGGCGTGACCGGGATCGGCCTGGTCGCCGGCGCCTTCGCCGGCGGCGGCCGCGGGCTGATCGGCCTCGCCGTGCCGCTGGCGATCGTGGGCATGGTCCTGACGACGTCGCCGTTCAAGAACTTCGACGTCCGCGGCGGCGTCGGCGACCTCGACCCGACGCCGCAGTCCGTGGCCGAGCTCAAGCCGCTCTACCAGCACGCGGCCGGCGACATCCGGCTCGACCTGACCAGGATGCCGGCCGGGGCGCCGTACTCGACGACCGTGTCCAACGGCGCTGGCGACTCCACGGTCATCGTGCCGGAGACCGCGGACGTCACCTTCGAGTGCAGCACCGGCGCGGGCAACGCGTCGTGCTTCGGCCGGGAGAGCGACGGCGTCGACCAGGACGCGCTCACCGGCACGGACAACGGCGCCGACGGGGCCGGCGGCCAGAAGATCACCCTGAAGGTCACGAACAGCGTGGGCAACGTGGAGGTGCGGCGTGGCTGAGCAGAACCCCTACACCTACGACAACCCCGTCGAGACCGAGCCCGCCAAGCGCGGCGGCGTGGACGTCTTCACCCTGATTGTCGGGATCGCGACGCTGCTGGTGTCGGCGTACGTCCTCTCGGACGGCGCGAGCTGGCTGCCGTCGTTCGACTTCCGCTGGGTGATCGCCGGCGGCGCGGTGTTCGTGGGGCTCATGCTCCTCGGCGCGTCGTTCGGCGGCAAGCGGCGGCGCTGACCCGCCCGAAGACCCTCGAGGCCCCGGATCCCACGCCGGGGCCTCGAGCCTTGTCTACAGTGGACTCACTCCCACTCGATGGTGCCCGGCGGCTTGGACGTCACGTCCAGTACCACCCGGTTGACCTCCGCGACCTCGTTGGTGATGCGGGTGGAGATCCGCTCCAGGACGTCGTAGGGCAGGCGCGTCCAGTCCGCGGTCATCGCATCTTCCGACGACACCGGCCGGAGCACCACCGGGTGCCCGTAGGTGCGGCCGTCGCCCTGGACGCCGACGCTGCGGACGTCGGCGAGCAGCACCACCGGGCACTGCCAGATGCTGCGGTCCAGCCCGGCCGCCGTCAGCTCCTCGCGCGCGATCAGGTCCGCCGCACGCAGGGTGTCGAGCCGCTCCTGGTCGACCGCGCCGATGATCCGGATGCCCAAGCCGGGGCCGGGGAACGGCTGGCGCTGCACGATCGTCTCGGGCAGGCCCAGCTCCAGGCCGACGCGGCGGACCTCGTCCTTGAACAGCAGCCGCAGCGGCTCGACGAGCTCGAACTCGAGGTCGTCGGGCAGGCCGCCGACGTTGTGGTGACTCTTGATGTTGGCCGTGCCCTCGCCGCCGCCGGACTCGACGACGTCCGGGTAGAGCGTGCCCTGGACCAGGAACTTGTAGTCGCCCTGGGCCTTGAGGTCGCGCTCGGCCTGCTCGAAGACGCGGATGAACTCGCGGCCGATGATCTTGCGCTTCTGCTCCGGGTCGGTGACGCCGGCGAGCGCGTCGAGGAACCGCTCGCGGGCGTCGACGGTGACCAGGTTGACCCCGGTGGCGGAGACGAAGTCCTGCTCGACCTGGGTGCGCTCGCCGGCCCGCAGCAGGCCGTGGTCGACGAACACGCAGGTCAGCCGGTCACCGATGGCGCGCTGCACCAAAGCCGCGGCCACGGCGGAGTCGACGCCGCCGGACAGGCCGCAGATCGCGCGGCCGTCGCCGATCTGGTCGCTGATCCGCCTGACCTGCTCCTCGACGATCGACGACGTCGTCCACTGCGGCTCGATCCCGGCGATGTCGCGCAGGAACCGGCGCAGCACCTCCTGGCCGTGCGGCGAGTGCGCGACCTCCGGGTGGTACTGGACGCCGGCGAAGCGGCGCTCGACGTCTTCGAAGCCGGCGACCGCGGCGCCGTCCGAGGAGGCGGTGACGACCGCGCCCTCGGGGGCCTTGGTGACGCTGTCGTTGTGGCTCATCCAGGCGGGCTGGTGCGCGGGCAGGCCGGCGTGCAGGACACCGCCGTCGCCGGTGACGCGGACCTCGGTGCGGCCGAATTCGCGGACGCCGGTCGGCTCGACGACCCCGCCGAGCGCGCTGGCCAGCAGCTGGTGGCCGTAGCAGATGCCGAACATCGGCACGCCGGCTTCGGTGAGCTTGGGGTCCATGCCCGGCGCGCCTTCGGCGTACACGCTCGAAGGACCACCGGAAAGGATGATGGCCGCGGGGTTCTTCGCGAGGATCTCTTCGGTCGACGCCGTGTGCGGCACGACCTCCGAGTAAATCTGTGCCTCGCGGACGCGCCGGGCGATCAGCTGCGCGTACTGCGCCCCGAAGTCCACGACGAGAACCGGACCGGTGGGGTTGGGCACCTGGCGCCTCCAGACGAGAAGTGGGTTCTGTCCCCATCGTCCCAGGTGGGCTGGGTCACCCGGGATTCAGGGCCGCTCCTGTCCGCGATCGCGCCTACGGTCCCCGGTATGGCTGTGAACTGGACGAAGGAACTGACCGACCAGCTCGACTTCCACTGGCAGGTGCACACGCGCCCGAAGCTCGCGGGCCTCACCGACGAGGAATACCTCTGGGAGCCGGTCGCCGGGTGCTGGACCGTGCGGCCGCGGAAGTCCGACGACGAACCCGGCACGGGCCCGTTCACCATCGACTTCGCCTACCCGGAGCCGGCACCCCCGCCGGTCACGACGATCGCCTGGCGGCTCAACCACGTCCTCGTCGGCGTGCTGGGCGCGCGGATCGCGGCGCACTTCGGCGGCGCGCCGGCGGCCTACGACACCTACCCGTACCCGGGAACGGCCGCGGAAGCGCTGGAGCAGCTCGACGGGTTCTACGCGCAGTGGGTCGCCGGTGTGCGGTCACTCGACGAGGAGGCCATGGCCCGGCCGTGCGGCCCGGCGGAGGGGCCGTACGGGAAGTACCCGATGACGACGCTGGTGCTGCACATCAACCGGGAGATGATCCACCACTGCGCCGAGGTGCTACTGCTGCGCGACCTGTACCGGAGCCGGTAGCAGCAGGAAGCCCAGGCCGATGCCGAGCAGGGCGGGGAGGCCGTGGTTGTCGTGGACGACCGTGTCGGCGACGGCCAGCACGGGCACCGCGAAGGCCATGGTCCGGAACTGGACGGGCAGCACCACGCCGTAGCGGCGCGAAGCCACCATGACGACGGCAGCCAGGCCGCCGATCAGGCCGGTGGTGCACATCGAGTTGCCCGCGCCGACGGGGTTGAGCCAGAGGTAGCTCATGACCTGGCCGAACAGGCCGCAGCCGAAGTACAGGACGAGCCAGCGAGCACGGCCGAAGACGCGCTCGGCGAGCGTGCCGAACACCGCCAGCCAGACCAGGTTCGACGTCAGGCCGAACCCCCACCCGTCCTGGAAGAACATGCCGGTGAGCAACCGGTACCACTGGCCGGCGTCGATGCGGGCCGCGTCGCGGTGCATCGCGTCGTACAGGGGCGGGTGGACCAGCTGCGCGATCCCGCAGGCGAGCGTCACGGCGAACACCGCGGCGGTCAGGTACGGCCGGCGGCGCACCGGGGCGAGGGCCGCGAACGGGTTGCGGGATGTGGCGCGCGTGGTCATGACCGGGAATCTAGGCGTGTCACCGCCGTCGCACCCCCGACGTTTGTCACGAACTCCCCGACGGCTGCCGCGAAGCCGTGACCCGACCGGGTGGGGGTGCGCCGGTCGGGCCGCCACCCGGATTACGTTGGTACGCATGGACATGATCACCCCCGAGCCGCGCCCCGCCTGGATCGCCGGCCGCCCCGAAGCGGGCGCCACCACCCTCGTCGTGCACCACCCGTACGACGGCAGCGAGGTCGCCACGGTCGCCGTGCCCGGGCCTGACCAGGTCGAACGCGCGGTGGCCGCCGCGGCCGCGGTCGCCAAGGAGTTCCGGCGCAGTCCCGCCCACCTGCGTGCGGGCGCGCTCGAGCACGTCTCCCGCGGGATCGCCGCGCGGGCCGAGGAGATCGCCGAGGTGATCACCGCCGAAAACGGCAAACCGCTCAAGTGGGCCGAAGCCGAGGTCAAGCGCGCGGTGTCGGTGTTCCGCATCGCCGCCGAGGAGGCCCGCCGCTTCACCGGCGACGTCCAGCGCCTCGACACCGACCCCGCGGGTGAGGCCCGCCTGGCGCTGACCCGCCGCGTCCCGCGCGGGCCGGTGCTCGGCATCGCGCCGTTCAACTTCCCGCTCAACCTGGTGGCGCACAAGGTCGCGCCGTCGCTGGCAATCGGCGCGCCGATCGTCGTCAAGCCCGCGCCGCGGACGCCGCTGGCCGCCCTGATCCTCGGCGAGATCCTGGCCGAGACGGACCTGCCGGAAGGCGCGTTTTCCGTGCTGCCGCTGGGAAACGAGGAGACACAGGCACTCGTCGCCGACCCGCGGCTGCCCGTGGTGTCGTTCACCGGCTCCGGCCCGGTCGGGTGGTCGCTCAAGGACGCCGCGCCGCGCAAGCACGTCGTGCTCGAACTCGGCGGCAACGCGGCGGCCGTCGTGCTGCGCGACTGGCCCGACCCCGAAGGCGCCGCGCACCGGATCGCCACCTTCGGCAACTACCAGGCCGGTCAGTCCTGCATCGCGGTGCAACGGGTGATCGTCGACGCCGCCGTGGCCGAGGAGTTCGTGCCCGCGCTGGTGGAGGCCGTCGAGTCCCAGCGCACCGGCGACCCGTACGACCGCAACACCGACGTCGGCCCGGTGGTCGACGAAGCCGCCGCCGAGCGGATCGTCGCGTGGATCGACGAGGCCGTCGCCGCGGGCGCGAAGGTGCTCACCGGCGGCACCCGCGAGGGCGCGACCGTCGCCCCGACGCTGCTCACCGACGTCCCGCCGGACACGAAGGCCTGGAACGAGGAGATCTTCGGCCCGGTCCTCGCGGTGTCCATTGTGGACGGCGTCGACGAGGCCTTCCGCTCGGTCAACGAATCGGCGTACGGGCTGCAGGCGGGTGTCTTCACCACCGACGTCCAGCTGGCCTTCCACGCGTCGGCCGAGCTGGAGGTCGGCGGCGTGATCATCGGCGACGTCCCGTCCTACCGCGCCGACCAGATGCCCTACGGCGGCGTCAAGGGCTCCGGCGTCGGCCGCGAAGGCGTGCTGGCGGCGATGCACGACCTGACCGAGGAACGCGTCACGGTGTTCACCGGCATCGACCTTTAACTGACCACGCCCTGCCCGAACCGGAAGACGTTGAGCGGGTCGTACTTCTGCGCGACCTCCTGCAGCCGCTTCGCGTTGTCGCCGTAGTAGGCGGTCTTCCAGTCGGGCAGGGCCGGGTCGATGTAGTTGACGTACCCGCCGCCCGCGCCGGCCGCGGCGAGCCCGGTCACGACGTCGCCGACAGACTGCGTGACCTTCGCCCGGGTCTTGGCCGTCGCCGTCGCGTAGACCTGCACGCTGGCCAGCGCGTCGCGGTGCCAGAACGCGGTGGCGTCCTTGGCCGGCCCGGCCACCGCGCCGCCGAGCCCGTCGATCAGCAGGTCCATGCCCGGCCGGCCGTCGGCGACCGCGACGAGCTTCGCGGCGTCGACCGGGGTGGTGATGATCCGCGACGACGCGACGAACGACTGGCGGTTCGAGCTGCCCTCGAAGTACTTCATGGCACCCGGGTAGTCCAGGGTCTTCACCACGCGCTGCGTCGGCCGGGCGCCCGCGTTGGTGGTCAGGTTGTTGAGCAGCGTGGTCAGCCCGGCGGTGTCCCCGACGTAGCAGCCGCCGACGCGGCACTGCACCGGCGACCCGCCCGAGAGCACCAGGTTCGCCCAGAGCTCCGGCGGCATCGCGGCGATCCACTGCTGCCACGCGGCGAGCACGCCGGCGCCCGACCCGGCCGGGAAGTGCAGCGAGAACACGGTCAGCTGCGGCGGCGCCGGCTCGGTGTCGAAGGTGAACTCGGTGACGACGCCGAAGTTGCCGCCACCCCCGCCGCGCAGGGCCCAGAACAGGTCCGGTTCGGAGCCGGCGGAGGCGGTGAGCATCCGGCCGTCGGCCGTGACGACCTGCGCGGAGCTCAGGTGGTCGCAGGTGAGGCCGTACTTGCGGGCGAGCACGCCGATGCCGCCGCCGAGGGTCAGCCCGGCGATCCCGACGGTCGGGCAGGACCCGGCGGGCAGCGCGCGCCCGGCCCGCGCCAGGCCGGCGTACACGTCCTTCAGCTTCGCGCCCGCGCCGATCACGGCCTTGCCGCCCTGGACGTCGACCTTGTTCAGCGCGGCCACGTCGATGACCAGCCCGCCCTGGGGCACGGAGTAGCCGGCGTAGCTGTGGCCGCCGCTGCGCGCGGCGATGGTGACACGCCCGGCGGCCGCCTTCAGGCAGGCCTGGACGTCCTCGGGGGTGGCCACGGTCGCGACGGCCACCGGGTTGTTGCCGTCGAAGAGCTGGTTGAACCCGTGCTTGGCGGTCTCGTAGCCGTCGGCGCCCGGGCGCAGCAGGCTGCCGGTCAGCTGGGAGCGCAGGTCGTCCCAGTTCGGCGGCGCGGTGGGCAGCCGGCTGGTGGGCGGAGTGGACGTGGCGGGCGCCGGCGCGGTCGAGGCGACCGGGGCCGGGGGCGACTGCGGACCGCACGCGGCGACGACGGCACCGGCGGCCGAGACGCCGGCGATCCGCAGGAACGCCCGCCGGGGGACGCCCTGGTCGTGCTCACTGTCCACAGCGGACTCCTCGGTGCCGGGAACGCCCAGTGTAGAGCGGGCGCAAGCCGTTCACCGGGCGGAACGGACCGGTCACGCCCAGGCCGGGAGCCGGGGCACGGCGCCGTCGAGGGCCGCGCCGTCGGAGCGCCCGCTGAGCCAGGCGAGCAGCGCCCCGGCCGACCCGCGGACGGTCGCCTTCGGAGCGGTGCCCATCGTCCACTCGAACCCGTCGGCGGCCAGGCGCAGGGCCGGCAGGTGGGCACCGCGCGAGACGACGGCGTGCTGCACGACGTCCTCGGTGAGCGGCCCGAGCAGCGCCAGCACGCGGTCGAGGTCGTAGCCCCGGTCGAGGTCGGCGAGGTGGATGGTGAGCTCGGACAGCCGCATCCGCGCCACGACGGCCCCGGTGACGGGCGCACCCTGGCGGTTGCGGGCTTCGCGCGCCCAGGCGTCGTCCGGCATCCCGGCGGCGTACTGCTCGAACCGCCCGGCGGCCGCGACGAAGTCGGCGAGCAGCGCACCGGCCGCTTGCCGCGAGCTGGTTTCGATGTCCTGCTCGCGCGCCTCGGCGCTGGGGTACATCGGGGTCTCGACACCGGTGTTCGCCCAGGTCAGCAGGTTGCGCAGACCATCGGCATTGCGGGCGACGTGCGCGAGCACGTGGGCACGCGACCAGCCGGGCAACGCACTGGGGGCGCGCAGTTCGGGTTCACCGAGGGCGCCGATGGCCAGCGCCCATTCGTCGTCGAGCTTCCGGATGCCGTCGAGCAGTGCGTGTGCCTTCTCGCATGCCGTCACGGCCCCGAGTCTAGGACCGCCGGAGGGCCGCCGGGGCGTCCGCGGGGACCGCCGGGTTCTTCGGCGCGATCGGCTCCAGCCGCACGTACGGCGCCTCCTGCGCCGGCCGCTGGTCCGGCTCGCCCTTGTTCGGCCAGAACGAAAACGCGCGCTCCGCCTGGGCCGTGATCGTCAGCGACGGGTTCACGCCCAGGTTGGCCGTGATCGCCGCGCCGTCCACCACCGACAGGCCCGGGTAGCCGAACACTCGGTGGTACGGGTCGATGACGCCCTCCTCCGCGCTGGCCCCGATCGGGACGCCGCCGATGAAGTGGGCCGTCAGGGGGATGTCGAAGATCTCGCCCCACGTGCCGCCCGCCATGCCGCCGATGCGCTCGGCCGTGCGCTCGTTCGCCTCGTGGCCGGCCGGGATGAAGCTCGGGTTCGGCTCGCCGTGGCCCTGCTTGGACGTGTACTTGCGCCGCCCGAAGAGGCCCCGTTTCGTGTACGTCGTGATCGAGTTGTCCAGGCTCTGCATCACCAGCAGGATCACCGTGCGCTCGCTCCAGCGGTAGCCGTTGAGCAGCTTCGCCGCCTGGACCGGGTGCTTGAGCATGAACGTGACGGCCTGCCGCCAGCGCGGCACCGGCGAGGCGCCGTCCGTCGCGATCGTCTGCAGCAGGCTCATCGCGTTGCTGCCCTTGCCGTACCGCACCGGCTCGATGTGGGTGTTCTCGTCCGGGTGGATCGACGACGTGATCGCGACGCCGCGGCTGAAGTTCCGGCTCTCGTCGACGTCGGTCCGGGCCGCGCCGATGATCGCTTCGGAGTTCGTGCGGGTCAGCTCGCCGAGCCGGCGCGAAAGCCGGGGCAGCGTGCCCGTGTCCTTCATCCTGTGCAGCAGGTTCTGGGTACCCCACGTCCCCGCCGCGAAGACGACCTTCTCGGCCGTGATCGTCGTCCGGAACTTCTTCGAAGTCGTCCCGGTCTTCTTGAGGCCGACTTCGTAGCCGCCGTCGACCGGCCGCACCGAGGTCACCGTCGTCAGCGGGATGACCTGCGCGCCGTCCTGCTCGGCGAGGTAGAGGTAGTTCTTGACCAGCGTGTTCTTCGCCCCGACACGGCAGCCCGTCATGCACGAGCCGCACTCCGTGCAGCCGACGCGCGAAGGGCCGGCGCCGCCGAAGTACGGGTCCGCCGCCTTCTCCCCCGGCTTGCCGAAGTAGACACCCACCGGCGTCGGGTGGAACGAATCGGCGACGCCCATGTCCTTCGCGACCTCGCGCATCACGACGTCCGACGGCGTGATCGTCGGGTTCGTGACGACGCCCAGCATCCGGCTCGCCTGGTCGTAGTGCGGCGCGAGCTCGGCTTCCCAGTCGGTGATGTGCGCCCACTGCCGGTCGCGGTAGAACGGCTTGAGCGGCCGGTACAGCGTGTTCGCGTAGACGAGCGAACCGCCGCCGACACCGGCGCCCGCCAGCACCATGACGTCGTTGAGCATGTGGATGCGCTGGATGCCGTAGCAGCCGACCTGCGGCGCCCACAGGTAGCGTTTGAGGTCCCACGACGTCTTCGCGAACTCGTCGTCGGCGAACCTGCGCCCGGCCTCGATGACGGCTACCCGGTAGCCCTTCTCGGTGAGCCGCAGCGCCGCGACGCTGCCGCCGAACCCCGACCCCACCACGACGACGTCGTAGTCGGGGCCACCCGCACTGGTGGTGGTGTTACTGGCAGTCACAGGTGGAGCGTAACTCCGGCTCCGCGTTCTGACCAGAGGTAAGTTACTCGCCGGTCATGCTTGTCCGACGACAACAGTGGGTAATCTCAGTACTGGTCGATGTCCACGTCGGCGAATCACCGCCGGTCGGGACACAAGGGCGGCAGACACCACCATGAGCCCACGAACGCTCACCGGTTGGCGCAAGTCGAGCCACAGCCACTTCGAAGAGAACGCCTGCGTCGAGATCGGCACCGGACCCGGGATCGTCGGGATCCGGGACACCAAGCAAGCGGCGCCCCGGCCCGTCCTCGTCTGCTCCGCGGCCGCCTTCGCGGCGTTCCGCGAGCACCTCACCGCCGGACGGTGAGGCCCACCCGCTGGAACTCCTTGAGGTCCGAGTAACCCGTCTTCGCCATCGCGCGGCGAAGCGCCCCGAAGAGGTTGACCACGCCTTCCGCGTCCGAGGACGGCCCGAACAGCAGGGTCTTGAGGTCCACGGCGTAGTCGGGGCCGGCCGCCACGCGCGAGCGCGGCAGTGACGGGTGCGCCGCGGCCGCCGTCCAGTACAGGCCCTGACCGGGCGCGTCCGAGGCGGCGGCCAGCGGGGAGCCGAGCATGACGGCGTCCGCGCCGCACGCGATGGCCTTGGCGATGTCGCCCGACACCGTCATGCCGCCGTCGGCGAGCACGTGCACGTACCGGCCGCCCGTCTCGTCGAGGTAGTCGCGGCGGGCGGCCGCGGCGTCGATGATCGCGGTGGCCATCGGGACGCCGATGCCGAGCACGCGGTCGGTGCTCGTCACGCCCGGCGTGTAGCCGTGGCCGACGATGACACCGGCCGCGCCGGTGCGCATGAGGTGCATCGCGGTGCGGTAGTCGCTGACCCCGCCGGCGATGACGGGGACGTCGAGGCGGCCGATGAACTCCTTGAGGTTCAGCGGCTCGGCGTCGCGCTGGACGTGCTCGGCGGAGATGATCGTGCCCTGCACGACGAGGATCTCGACGCCGGCCGCGATCAGGTCGGGCGTCAGCTCGGCGGCGTGCTGCGGGCTGACCCGCGCGGCCACCGTGACGCCGGATTCGCGGACGGTCTTGATGGCCTCGGTCAGCAGGTCGAGCCGGATCGGCGCGGCGTGCAGCTCCTGGAGGACACGCCCGACGGCGGTCGGGTCCTCGAGGTCCTCGGCCGCGCGGACGAGCTGGAAGATGGCGTCCTCGACGTTCGCGTGCCGCGCCCAGAGTCCTTCGGCGTTGAGCACGCCCAGGCCGCCGAGCTCACCGACGGCGACCGCGGTGCCGGGCGAGACGATCGCGTCGGTCGGGTGCGTGACGAGCGGCAGGTCGAACCGGTAGGCGTCGATCTGCCAGGCGGTGGACACCACCGAGGACGAGCGCGTCCGCCGCGAGGGCACGATCTCGACGTCATCGAGGTCATACGCCCGCCGCGCGGTGCGGCCCATCCCGATCTCGACCAGGTCCCGCACGTGAAGCCTCCTCCGACGACGACAATCTGCCGTGCCCCATTGTCGCTAGGCCGCGTGGGTGACCTGCGCACGGGGGTCTACACGCGGAGGAAAACGGCGACCGGCGCCAGCAACGCCCCCAGCGCCAGGGCCAGCCAGGTCGCCACCGGCGGGTAGACGTTGAGCCGGACCGCGCCGAAGTACACCGCGCCCAAGGCCAGGAGGCTGGCGACGATCAGCAGGACCGGGCGGACCACGCCCGGGCGCAGGTCGACCACGCTGCCGCCTGCGCGCAGGTACGCGATGGTGCCGTCGGCCGTGGAGACGTCGAGCGTCACCGGCTGGCCGAGCGGCAGGTCCAGGCCCGGCCCGACCGCCGTCACGTGGAACTGCCGCTCACCCGCGTCGACGGCGATCGTGTGGCTCTGCGTGTCCTCGTCGCCCGCCACCGGGAGGGCGCCGCGCTCGTGGGACACCACCTGGCCCTCGACGCGGTACGTCGGCGCGTCGCGGCCGGCCAGCACCTGGCACATCAGGCAGACCACGCCGCCGAGGAACAGCGACACCAGGGCGACGGCCGTGAAGAACACCCTGCGCAGGACCGTCATGCGTACTAGTGCACACCACGAGTCCCACGCAAGGCGATAGGCCGATCACCGTAAGCACGCTGGGTCACCGGGACTCAGAACGAGACCTTCTCCACGGAGTCCGAACGCAGCACCGACTCCTGCTGGAACTGCTTCTTGTAGTCGGCGCGGAGCTCCTCGATCTCCCGTTCGGCGTCCCGGTTGCCGAACGGGTACAGCAGCACGATGACGTGCGTGTGCTCCCGCACGATCGCGCCCGACCCGCCCCGCCACTGGCCGCTGCCGTCGAGCCGGGTGAAGCCGTCCGGGAACGCCGGGGTGATCTCGCGGTCGGAGAACTCCGCGAACTCCTTGTCCGTCACCTCGGTGCCGTCCGGCTTGCCGGTGCCGAAGAACAGCTCGGTGCGCTTCCAGATCTCCCCCGGCGACTGCACCTGAGCCGTGTCGGCGGTGCTCGGAGCCGCCGAAGCCGCTACGCCGCCGCCGAGCCCGAGCACCGCCGACGCGGCCGCCACCGCCACCATCCGTCGCGAAACTGCCATCCCGCTTCCCTCCCTGATCGCCGGAGACCCAGTCTCGCGATCCAGGCAGGGAAGCGGAATGTCCGATCGGGCGGACTCAGCGCGTGGTGTAGTTCGGGGCTTCGACCGTCATCGTGATGTCGTGCGGGTGGCTCTCCTTGAGCCCGGCCGCGGTGATCCGGACCAGCTGCGCCTCCTGCAGCTGCGGGATCGTCTCGGCACCGGCGTAGCCCATGCCGGCCCGCAGGCCGCCGACGAGCTGGTGCACGACGTTGGCGAGCGGGCCGCGGAACGGGATCCGGCCCTCGATGCCCTCGGGGACCAGCTTGTCCTCGTTGAGCACGTCGTCCTGGGCGTAGCGGTCCTTCGAGTACGACTTGCCCTGGCCGCGGGACTGCATCGCGCCCAGCGAACCCATGCCGCGGTAGACCTTGAACTGCTTGCCGTTGACCAGGATCAGGTCACCGGGCGACTCGGCGGTGCCGGCCAGCAGGCTGCCGAGCATCACCGTGGACGCACCGGCCGCGATGGCCTTCGCGATGTCGCCCGAGTACTGGATGCCGCCGTCGCCGATCACCGGGATGCCCGCCGGGCGGGCGGCCTGGTCGGCCTCGTAGATCGCCGAGATCTGCGGCACGCCGACACCCGCCACGATCCGGGTGGTGCAGATGGAGCCCGGGCCGACGCCGACCTTGATGCCGTCGGCGCCCGCGTCGACCAGCGCCTGCGCCCCGGCCCGCGTCGCGACGTTGCCGCCGACGATGTCGACCGACTCGCCCAGCTCCTTCTTCAGCAGCGCGACCGTGTCGACGACCGCGCGGGAGTGGCCGTGCGCGGTGTCGACCATCAGCACGTCGACGCCGGCTTCGGCGAGCGTCATCGCGCGCTTGTGCCCGTCGACGCCGACGCCGACCGCGGCGCCGACGATGAGCCTGCCGTCCGGGTCCTTCGTCGCCTTCGGGTACTGCTCGGTCTTCACGAAGTCCTTGACCGTGATCAGGCCGCGGAGCTTGCCCGCGCCGTCGACGATCGGCAGCTTCTCGATCTTGTGCCGGCGCAGCAGGCCGAGCGCGGCGTCCGCCGACACCCCGACCTGGGCGGTGACCAGGGGCGCCTTCGTCATGACCTCGGACACCGGGCGGCTGTGGTCGACCTCGAACCGCATGTCGCGGTTGGTGATGATGCCCACCAGGGTGCCGGCCGCGTCGGTCACCGGGACGCCGGAGATGCGGAACTTCGCGCACAGGGCGTCGACCTCAGCCAGCGTCGCGTCCGGCGCGCAGGTGACCGGGTCGGTGACCATGCCTGCCTCGGACCGCTTGACGACCTCGACCGCGGCGGCCTGCTCGTCGATCGGCAGGTTGCGCTGGAGGACGCCGATGCCGCCCTGGCGGGCCATGGCGATCGCCATCCGCGCCTCGGTGACGGTGTCCATCGCCGCGGACACCAGCGGGACGCCCAGGGTGATGTTCCGGGTCAGCCGGGAGCTCGTGTCGACGGCGCTGGGAACGACGTCCGATTCGGCCGGCAGCAGCAGCACGTCGTCGAAGGTCAGGCCGAGCATGGCGAACTTGGCCGGAACGGGGGCGGTGATGCCGTCGCTGGTCATAGCGGGTGAAGGGCCTTCCTGGCGCGGGATGAGCGTGTCGCCGTGTTTTTCCTGATCAAGATCAACGGCGACTCGGAGCCTTCCCCTCATGATATCCGCCGCTCGTCGCCCGCCCCGGGCGGTGGGCGGGCCGGCCGGGCGGCCCGGTACCGTGCAGGCCGTGGCGCACGATGTCCTGCCTCCAGACCCGTTCGCGGACGACCCGGATGACCCGGCCCGCGCATTCGGAGACCCCGAGGACCGGCTGGACGAGCCGATCAGCGACTCCGAACGCACCGAGCTGCTGGCCGATCTCTCGGATCTGGCGGTCTACCAGGCCCTGCTCGAACCCCGCGGAGTGCGCGGGATCGTGGTCGACTGCGGCGAGTGCGACGAACCCCACTACCACGACTGGCACCTGCTGCGGGCCAGCCTCGAGCAGCTGCTGGCCGACGGGCGGATGCGCCCGCACGAGCCGGCCTACGACCCGAACCCCGGCGACTACGTGAGCTGGGACTACTGCCGCGGCTTCGCCGACGGCGTCACGGCCAACGAAAGCGCCTACTGAGCGCTCCCCCGGAAAGAGACCCGGACAGAGAAAAGCCCTGGTGAGTTTCCTCACCAGGGCTTTTCCGTGTGTGTCCTACGGCGTCTCGCCGACGCCCTGCGACTGACCGCCCGCGGACTCGCTGCGCGGCGTGCCCGGCTCGTTGCCGCTGGCGACCGTGCTGGTCGGCGGCGGGGTGGGCGTCGGGGTCGGCGTCTCGGTGGTCGGCGGCGGAGGTGTCGGCGTCGGCGTGTTGCTGCCGGGCAGGCTGGTGGTGCCGCTGCCGCTGCCGGGGAGCGACGACGCCGAGCCGGCCGGCGGGGCCTGGCTCGTCGGCGCGCCCGGCGAGGGCGACGGGATCGAGGTCTGGATCGGGCCCTGGACCGGCGCTTCCGGGTTCTGCAGCTGGGCGGCGAGCTGCCGGTGCTGCTCCATCAGCTGGTCGCGGTTCTCCTCGTCGGTGACCTGCGACAGGGCGGCCTGGGCGTCCTGGAGGGCCTGGCGGGCGGCGTCGAGGTTGCCGCCGGCGATGGCGAGGTTGGCCTTCTCGAGGTCGAGCTTCGCTGTCGCGGCCGCCTCGACGGAACGGGTGTGGTCGGCGTAGAGGACCTTGGCGAGACCCCACAGGGTGTCGCCGGGCTGCGCGGAGCGCGCGGCCAGCCCGGTGCCGGTGAACGCGATCGCCAGCACGGCGGCGGCGACGGCGACCGGGACGAGCAGCCTGCGGCGGCGTCCGCTCGAAGCGTGCCGCTTCGCGAGAGCGGCGGTGCTGACGGTGCGCACGGCGGTGTCGACGTCGACGAGCTCGGCCAGTGGCTCGCTGTCGATGTCTCTTCGCCACGCCACCAGCAACGCGTTGAGCTCCTGGTCGCCGAGACCGTCGGCCAGCGCCGGGTCGGACCCGCCGAGCGCGTCGAGCAGCGCGTCGTCGGCCTGCACCGCCGACAGGTCGGCGGCGAACTCCGCCTCCGACGCCGTCAGGCCACTGCCGAAGACGTCATCCGGCTCGAATCTCTTCTCGTGACCGGTCACTCAGATCACCTCCTCCGCGGCCAGGACCTTTCTCAGCCGCGCGAGGGCGCGGTGCTGGGCGACGCGGACGGCGCCGGGGGTGGAACCGACCGCGTCCGCGGTCTCCTCCGCCGACAGGCCGACGACCACGCGCAACACCACGATCTCCCGCTGCTTGTCCGGCAGCACCTGCAACAACTGGGACATCCGCTCGTTCAGCTCACCTTGCAGCGCCCGCTGCTCGGGGCCGACCCCGCCCTCGACCTCGTCGGGGATCTCGGCCACGGGCTCGGCCCGGTTGCGCGCCGCCGCGCGGTGCGCGTCGGCCACCTTGTGCTGGGCGATCCCGTAGACGAAGGCCAGAAATGGGCGGCCTTGATCGCGGTACGAGGGCAATGCCGTTAGCACCGCGAGACACACCTCCTGCGCAACGTCGTCCGCCGAAGCGAACGATCGCTCCTGCCTGCCAACCCGGGCGCGGCAATACCGCACTACCAGTGGACGGATAGCAGCCAGCAGCCGCTCCACTGCCTGGGGATCTCCCTCGACAGCAGCGGCGACCGGCTCATCCAGTCCATCCCCCACATTGGCCATCGCAGACAACAGTCCCAGTGTTACGTGTAGGTGTGCAAAGAACCCGGCCCGTGGTCGCCTCCACCGCGCACCGGTGACCGCTACCGTACCGTCGGCTCACTCCGGGCCGGCGGGCGCGGTGCGCCCGGGCGTGGCGTGGCTGGCAGAGCCGTGAAATACGGGTCGTCCTGCAGACCCGCGGTCGTGGTCGCCGGTTCAACGAGCGAGCCTGGCCGCGGGTACGAGATCCGCCGGAGGGGCGGGGTGGCGAGACGGGAATCCGCCACGTCGAACGCCGGAGTGTGATGGGGACCACATAGGTGCGGGCCAGGGCGGAACGCCCTGGCCCGTCGTCACCTGGGAACCGGCCGTGTCAGGAACGGGGAGAGCGGCAGGTCAGCTGACCAGGCCGCGGCGGAAGCCGTGGGCCACGGCCTGCGCGCGGTCGCGCACGCCGAGCTTGCGGAACAGCCGCCGGGCGTGGGTCTTGACCGTGTCCTCGGACAGGTAGAGCTCGCGGCCGATCTGGCCGTTGCTCTTGCCCTGGCTCATCCCGCGGAGTACCTGGAGCTCGCGCTCGGTCAGCTGGACGCCCGGGTCGGACGGCTGACGGGGCGCGGGCACCGAGGTGCTCGCGAGGGTGTGGGCCAGCGCGGCGACCAGCTCCGGCCGGGACGCGTCCCAGCGGAGGTAGCCGCGGGCACCGCCGGCGATCGCGGCGGCGATGCTGCCCGCGTCGTCCGGGGCGCCGAAGACGATGACGTTCGCCTGGGGGTTGGCCGAGACGAGCCGCCGGGTGGCTTCGACACCCGTCGGGACCGCGCGCTGCGTCCCGACCAGCACGACGTCGACGGGCTGACGGGAGTACCGGGCCAGCAGCTCGTCACCGTGCGCTACGCAGTCGATGCGACTGACCCCAGGGACCGCGGACATCACTCGGGTGAGCCCTTCACGGACACTGCGTCGGTCGTCGCAGATCAAGACCGTCGTCACGGGGTTTCCTTCCTGCAGCCGGGTGACATTCCTCTTCCCCTATCGGACGCTTTAGCCCGAACCTTGACACGATCCGGTGGCTTTTTTTGAACTTTCTTAGCCCGGATGCCGGAACACCCCATTCCGACGGCTCAACCACCCGGGACGGGGACCCATGGTGATTCCCCCGCAACCCTCCTCCCGCAAGGATCTGCGCTTCGTAACACTGCGTGCAACACCTGCGCCACTCTGAATCGATACTCCTCGGCGTGTCCTGGGCGCAGGTCGGCCGCGACGAGGGCAGCCGGCCACGAAAGTGAAAGGAGTTCGCATTCCTCCGCCGTCGCCATTGCATTTCCGACAAGGTCGTCCGAAATCTTCCGGTGATCGGGAGCTCCGGCCGCCCGCAGGGCCACGGCCAGCACAATCCCGGATTTCACGGTGTGCCGCCGCGCACCCCGCGCGAGCGCGGTTTCCCAGGCGCGCTCGGCGTGCGGCACGGCATCGGCGCCCTGACCTGCGGCGAGCTCGATTTCGGCGCCGACCCAGCCCCCGCGGACCTCGGCCCGCCACCCGGCGTCCTCGGCCCGCGCGCGCCCGGCGAGCCGGCGGGCGGCGGTGAGCCTGCCCAGCGCGAGGTTGTCGGCGGCCAGGCCGAGCAGGGCGTCGGCGCGCGCGCCGGCGGCGTCCAGGCCGTCCGGGTCGGGCTCGGATTCGAGGGGGGCGGCGGTGGCGAAGGCCGCGCCGTCGAGCGGGCGGGCCCGGCGGTGCCCGCCCAGCTGCCGCAGGTGTGACGCGCGGGTGCTCGCGGCCAGCGAGGCCAGGAGCGGGTCACCGGCGCGGCGGAGTGCGTCGAGGAGGGTCGCCGCGGCGGCGTACCGCCCCTCCGCACCGAGGACGACGGCGGCGAGCAGGCGTTCCCGCAGGCTGACGGCCCCGCGCGTGACGGCGGGGGCGGGCAGCGGGCCGCTGCCGAACGCGGCGGCCCTCAGGGCGGGTTCGTGCACCCGTCCTTTCTAGTGGGTGGGACCGACAAAAACATGATCGTTCTACCGACGGCCGCCGACCAGGACGTGTTCGATGCGGTCCGCCGCGCCCGGGAGGTCGGTCAGCAGCTCCACCTTGTCCGGCAGGGCCGCCGGGTCCCAGCCGGGGCCGCAGGCGAACAGCCGGCTGCGCTGGCGTCCGCGCGAGACCCGCGCGAACAGCCGCGTGTCCGCCACCCCGCGGCCGTGGGCCCACAGCACCACCGCGGCCGGCGCGCTCCGGCGCACCGCGACGGAGAGGACCTCGGCCGGCAGCGGCACGCCGAACAGCTGCGCGCCGATCCGGCGTCCGGCCAGCGACGCGGCGAGGGCGTACATCGGCATCGAGTCGCGCTCGTCGGGGACGCAGCCGAGGAGGACCGGGCGGGTGTTGCGCGGCTCGTCGAGCACCGGGGTGGCCCGGACCAGCGCCGCGAACACGCACTCGGCCAGCAGGTACTCGACCTCGGCGCCCGCGCTCGCGCCGCGCCAGCGTGCCCCGAGCGCCGACAGCACGGGCTCGATCACGCCGGTCCACGCGGGGAGCACGCCGAGTTCGGCGATGGTGTCGGCGAGCATCCGCTGGACCGCGCCGACGTCCATGGCGAGCGCCGCCGTGCTGAGGCGGCGGGCCAGGCGGGACCGGACCTCGTGGCCGTCGTCGACCGCTTCGGTCTCGGGCGGCTCACCGGGCTCCGCCGGCTGGGGCGGCCCGGATCGGGGCATCTGCTCGAGGGCGTAGCGCGCCGCCTCGGCCGTCGACGCACCGCTGAGGAGGGCCCGCTGCATCAGTTCGAGGCGGCCGATGTCGGAGGTGCCGTAGCGGCGGTGGCGGCCGTCGGTGTGCCGGCTGGGTCCCAGTCCGTAGCGGCGGTCCCAGGTTCGGAGGGTGGACGGCGCGACCCCGAGCCGGCGGGCGACCGAGGCCACCGGCAGGGTGGGTTCTTCGGTGCCCGACCCAGCTCCCACGAGGCTCAATATCCAGGCACCCAGCGCAGTCGGCAACCGGAGGCGAAACCCCTGCTCACACATCCGGGGGATGCCTAACGGCTGAATCGACCCGAATCGCTTGAACAACTATTGGCGCGCTTCTAACGTTACCGCCGTTGCACCGAATGGAGTATCGGCACCACAGCAGAGCAGCTAGCGGCATCGACCGAATGACGGAGGCGGTCAGGATGGCAGACACGCGCAGGCTCCCAGGACCCAACGCCGACATGTGGGACTGGCAGCTCGAAGGGTCGTGCCGGGGGATGGACAGCGCGTCCTTCTTTCACCCGGACGGCGAGCGCGGCCCGGCGCGGGCACGGCGAGAGGCCAGGGCGAAGGCCGTCTGCCTGAGCTGCCCGGTCTTGGAGATGTGCCGCAGCCACGCGCTGGCGGTGCACGAGCCGTACGGCATCTGGGGCGGGCTCTCGGAGTCCGAGCGGGAGCACATCATCAAATCGGACAAACGCGCGCTCAGCATGTCCCGCGGCTGAGCACGCCACAAACATCGGAGGGCGGCACCGGGTGGGGTGCCGCCCTCCGTGCCGTTCAAGGACAGGGCACTTTCACGTGAAAGTGCCCCTTGGGCGGGGACGAGAACGGGGCGGCACCCCTGGTGGGATGCCGCCCCGCTTCGCGTACTGCGTCAGTGCGAGTGGCCGTGGCCCGCCGCGGCGGGCTCTTCCTCGGCCGGCTTCTCGACGACCGACGACTCCGTCGTCAGCACGAGACGCGCGATCGAGGCGGCGTTCGCCACCGCGGACCGGGTCACCTTGACCGGGTCGACGATGCCGGCCGCCAGCAGGTCGGTCAGCTCGCCGGTGGCCGCGTTGAAGCCCTGGCCCCAGCCCTGCTCCTGCACCTTGTTGACGATGACCGCGCCCTCGTGGCCCGCGTTGGTCGCGATCCAGAACAGCGGGGCCGACAGCGCGTCGCGCACGATGCGGACGCCGGTCGCCTCGTCGCCGGTGAGGCCGAGGTCGCCCTCGAGCTCCTTGACCGCGTGGACCAGCGCCGAACCGCCGCCGGGCAGGATGCCCTCCTCGACGGCCGCCTTGGTCGAAGCCACGGCGTCCTCGATGCGGTGCTTGCGCTCGTTCAGCTCGGTCTCGGTGGCCGCGCCGACCTTGATGACCGCGACGCCGCCGCCGAGCTTCGCGAGCCGCTCCTGCAGCTTCTCGCGGTCCCAGTCGGAGTCGGTCGTCTCGATCTCCTTGCGGATCTGCGCGACCCGCCCGGCGATGGCGTCCTTGGAGCCGTCACCGTCGACGATCGTGGTGTCGTCCTTGGTGACGACGATCCGGCGGGCCTTGCCCAGCGCGCCGAGGTCGACGTCGGACAGCTTGCGGCCGATCTCCGCGGAGATGACCTCGCCGCCGGTGACGACCGCGAGGTCGTCCAGGAACGCCTTGCGGCGGTCGCCGAAGAACGGCGCCTTGACCGCGACGGCGGTGATCGTCTTGCGCAGCGAGTTCACCACGAGGGTGGACAGCGCCTCGCCGTCGACGTCCTCGGCGATGATCAGCAGCGGCTTCTTGGCCTCGACGACCTTCTCCAGCACCGGCAGCAGGTCGGCCAGCGCCGAGATCTTCTCGCGGTGCAGCAGGACGTAGGCGTCCTCGAGGATCGCCTTCTGCTCCTCCGGGTTGGTCGCGAAGTGCGCCGAGAGGAAGCCCTTGTCGAACTGGACGCCCTCGGTGATCACCAGCTCGGTCGCCAGGGTCGACGACTCCTCGATGGTGATGACGCCGTCCTCGCCGACCTTCTCGACGGCTTCGCCGAGCAGGGCGCCGATGTTGGCGTCGCGGGAGGTGACAGTGCCGACCTGGGCGATGTTCTCGCGGCCCTTGACCGGGGTGGCCTTGGCCTTGAGGACCTCGATGACCTTCTCCGCGGCGGCCTCGATGCCCCGGCCGACCGAGGTCGGGTTCGCACCGGCGGCGACGTTGCGCAGGCCGACCTTCACCAGCGACTGCGCGAGCACGGTCGCGGTGGTGGTGCCGTCACCGGCGACGTCGTTGGTCTTGGTGGCGACGCTCTTGGCGAGCTGCGCGCCGAGGTTCTCGAACGGGTCGTCGAGCTCGATCTCACGGGCGACGGTGACACCGTCGAGGGTGATGGTCGGGCCGCCGAACTTCTTGTCGAGCACGACGTGGCGGCCGCGCGGGCCGAGGGTGACCTTGACCGCGTCGGCGAGCTTGTTCACCCCGCGCTCCAGCGCGCGACGAGCGTCCTCGTCGAAACTGATCTGCTTGGGCATAGCGTGTTCCGCTTACCTTTCGTTGAACGCAAGAACGCCCCGCTCCCCGGTCTTGCGGGGCCCGGGGCGTCATGCGCTGCGAGCGGACGTCAGTTGATGACGGCCAGCACGTCGCGGGCGGACAGGATGAGGTAGTCCTCGCCGTTGTACTTGACCTCGGTGCCGCCGTACTTGGAGTAGATGACGACGTCGCCGACGTTCACGTCGAGCGGGACGCGGTTGCCCTTGTCGTCGATCCGGCCCGGGCCCACGGCCAGAACCTTGCCCTCCTGGGGCTTCTCCTTGGCGGTGTCGGGGATGACGAGGCCGGAAGCGGTCGTCTCCTCGGCCTCGCTCGTCTGGACAACGATCTTGTCCTCGAGCGGCTTGATGTTCACGCTCACCGGGTTGACCTCCACGGTCGTCGAAAGCGTTGGCAGGATGTGGTTACGGCTCTACCACCCCCGCCGTCGCGGGTGCCGGGGCTGTCGGGCCGTGCATTTAGCACTCTAGCCACGTGAGTGCCAGTCGTGCAAGGAGGGTCCACCCGACGTGCGACACAGCCGCCGGACGGGCCCTGACCGGCCTCTTTGGGGTCACCCCTGTCATGAAAGAGTCGTTCATGACATCCAGCGTCATGAACGACTCGTTCATGACATCGCCGCGAGCCGACCCGGGCAGCCCTTACCCCGAACGTGAGTTTCTGGTTAGGTTCTCACCTCTGGCACCTGCACCCTGGGGGTTCATTGCCCATGTCCCACCCCATTCCGAGAACGGCGGCCGCAGTCGCGGCCGTAGCCCTCCTCACCGGCCTCGCCACCCCGGCGTACGCCGACACCACCGCCCAACGCCAACGCGACTTCGCGACGGCAGCGGCCGAGTTCGGCGTCCCGGAGAACATCCTCCTCGGCGTCTCCTACCTCGAGTCCCGCTGGGACACGAACGCCGGCACCCCGAGCACCTCGGCCGGCTACGGCCCCATGCACCTCACCGACCTCCGCGAGGCCGGCGTGGCGGGCACCCACCACGACGAGGGCACCGAAGACGCCCGGGGCGACGACGCCCGCCCCGCGGTCCACCCGCAGGCCGGCCCCGCGGCCCCGCCGCCCACGCTGCAGACCGTCGACGAGGCCGCGCGGCTGCTGAAAACCGACGCACGAACGCTGCGCACCGACCCCAGGCAGAACATCCGCGGCGGCGCGGCCCTCCTCGCGAAGTACAACACCGACGACAACTGGTACAACGCCGTCGCCCGCTACAGCGGCTCGGCCGACCAGGCCGCCGCGCGGACCTTCGCCGACGAGGTCTTCGACACGATCAAGACCGGCATCACCCGGACCACGGACGACGGCCAGCAGGTCACCCTGAGCCCGACCCCAGGCCTGGCCGTCCCCCAGCACGCCGAGACGACGCCGAAGAACGTCGAATGCCCGCGCAAGGTGACCTGCGAGTCCGTCCCCGCGCCGTACCAGGAGCTGCCGAACAACGACTACGGCAACCACGACCTCGCGGACCGGCCGGACAGCCAGAAGATCGACCACATCGTCATCCACGACACGGAGGGCTACTGGGCCAACGTCCTCGACCTCGTCCAGGACCCGACGTACGTCAGCTGGCACTACAGCATCCGCTCGGCCGACGGCCTGATCGCGCAGCACGTGCCGACCAAGGACGTCGCCTGGCACGCCGGCAACTGGTACGTCAACGCGAAGTCCATCGGCATCGAGCACGAGGGCTTCGCCGCGAAGGGCACCTGGTACACCGAGGCCATGTACCGCACGAGCGCGAAGCTCGTCGGCCACCTCGCGCGCAAGTACGGCATCCCGCTCGACCGCGCGCACATCATCGGCCACGACAACGTGCCGGGCACGACGCCGGCGACCATCGCGGGCATGCACTGGGACCCGGGTCCCTACTGGGACTGGGCGCACTACTTCGACCTGATGGGCGCGCCGCTCGGCGGGTTCGGGCTGCCCGGCTCGTCGCTGGTCACCATCGACCCGGACTTCGCGAAGAACCAGCCCGCGTTCACCGGCTGCGACAAGTCCGGCAGCGGCACGCCCTGCACGCTGCGGGGCTCGGAGGCCGTGGTGCTGCACTCGGAGCCGAGTGAGTCCTCGCCGCTGCTGGTCGACGTCGGCCTGCACCCGAAGGGGACGCCGTCCACGATGGACGTCGCCGACGTCGGCAGCCGGGTCGCCACCGGGCAGCGGTACGCCGTCGCCGAAGTCCGCGGTGACTGGACGGCCATCTGGTACCTCGGCCAGAAGGGCTGGTTCCACAACCCGCGCAACGCCCGGGTCGCGAAGCCCGCGTTCGGCTGGGTCGTGACGCCGAAGCCCGGCCTCGCAACCGTGCCGGTCTACGGCCGCGCCTACCCCGAACCGGAGGCCTACCCGGCCGGCGTCACCGTGCAGGCCATCACGCCGCTGCCGTACACGCTCTCCGCCGGCCAGAAGTACTCCTCGGGCGGGACGGTCGGCTCCGAGTACTACTGGGCGACCACGTTCGACCCGGCGAACCACGTCGTGGTGAAGGGCAAGCTCAAGTACGTCCAGATCCAGTTCGGGCACCGGATCGCCTTCGTCAAGGCCGACGACGTCCGGATCGTCCCGGCGTTCTGACCCACCGGGTGGAGGTCGCGCTCACGCGTCGAGCGCGACCTTCACCCCGGCCGCCTGCTCGGTGTTGCGGCGCGTCTTCGCCCAGCCGTTGCGCCCGCGGACGAGCCGGAACAGCGCGCGCCACGACGTCACGTAGAACGTGTAGATGTACGCCGCGTACGCGAAGCCCATGCCCAGGCCGCGCAGGATGTTCTTGCTGCGCAGGCACTTCAGCTGGTAGATCGGGCCCCAGACGAGGAACGGCAGCAGCCCGAACGAGCCGTAGATGGCGAACAGGATCCAGGCTCCGTCGGTGAACCACGTCCACATCTGCGCCGGATCGCCCGCGGTGCCGATCACCAGCAGGACGAACGGGATCGGGTACAGCAGCGAGCCGAGCAGCTGCAGCCACGGCTGGGCCAGGTAGTACATCATCTCGGCCGCGCCGAGCGTGCTGACGTGCGGCGAGTCCCAGATCCGGCGCAGGTACCGGGCGCACTGCATGGTGCCCTGGCCCCACCGCGTGCGCTGCACGAGGAACCGGCGCAGGCTGTACAGACCTTCCTGCGACACATGGGAATCCGGGGTGAACCCGGTGCGCCAGCCCGCGGTGAGCAGGTGGACGCCGAGTTCGAAGTCCTCCAGCAGCGAACCGCGCCACGGCTCTTCGTCGTCGCCCGCGATCGAATCCAGCGCGGTGAGCCGGGTGAACTGGCCGTTGCCGCCCATGGAGATCGTGCCGGTGAAGCCGCGGGACGTCTGGATCGCCGCGATCGCCGTGCGGAACTCCAGGTCCTGCAGCTGAGCGAGCTTGAGCCCGAACCAGCGGCCGACCGGGTTGCGGCTCGGCGGCGGGGTGCCGGCGTTGCCCATCCACACGTCGAGCTGCACCGCGCCGATCTCCGGGTCGCCGAAGAGGTGGCCCGCCGCGCAGACCTCGAGGCAGTTCGGGGCCGGGCGGCCGTCGGCGTCGACGACCACCACGACGACGTCGTCGCGGCTCGCGTCCGGGCCCATCCAGTCGTTCAGGGCGCGGTAGGCCGCGTTCAGCGCGTCGCCTTTGCCGGTGCGGGCTTCGGGCCGCACGCGCGGCACCAGGTGCAGGTACGGGTCGTAGCCGCCGTGCCGCCGCCACAGCATCCGGACGACCCGGGCGGTGCGGTCCTCCGAGTCGTCGTCGACGACCCAGACGTGCGCCTTGCGGAACGTCGTGCGCAGGTAGCGGATGGTCTCGCGGATGACCGTCTGCTCGTCGCGGCACGGCACGAAGAAGTGCCACGTGAAGTCCGCCGGGTCACCGACCGGGGCGGGCTTGCGGCGCAGGTAGGGCACCACGATCACCACGACGTAGACGAGGAACGCCACGCTCATGGTGAGCGCGAACGCCTGCGTGATCGCGAGCAGGACCTTGACGCTCATGCCTTCTTCTTCCGCGTGGCGAGCCAGACGAACAGGACGATCGAGACGGCCCCGCCGAATACGCTGACCATCGAGCCGAGCAGCGTGTGACCCCAGTAGTAGCCCTCGTCCGTGCCGAACCCGTGCACGAGCCCGACGATCGTCAGAATGCGCAGCTGGTTCACCAGTACGACGACGGCCGCGGAAATGCCGAGCGAAAAGAAGAGCCGCCGCGCATTCGACGGCCGGAAGTAGAGCATGACCATGGTCACAACGAGCAGCGGGAGCAAAAGGAACGCCGAAGAACATTCCGGCGTCATTCTCAACCCGAACGGAGCAGCACTGGTCAACCCAAAGTAAACGGACTCCCGATCGGGGGCGACATAAACACCCGATGTAGTGAACAGATCGAGGATGACGCCGGCGAGCCGCACTTCCAGTTCGCGGTAGAACCGCTCGGCCAGCACCACCACGACACCCGCCGCGGCCAGCGCACTCAGCGCCAGTACCAGCGGAAACCTTGTCATTCCTGAGTTCGGAGCGCTCGCTACCGCCACGACGTTCCTCTCGGTGCCGATTTCCCGATCAAGCTGCGGACCCCTGGCGAGCGTAGGACATGTGTGCCGCGCGTTTCCACTCGGAGGGGTGGAAACGCCGCCCCAATCGGCTGGTCCTTCAGGGAACTTGTTACGCCATCCGAGTGATATCGAAAACGACCAGCGGAAACGGCGCCGAGCGATACCCGATCCGGTGATTCGGGAAATTTTGTGTGCTATTCGGCGCGGTCTTCGCGATAGTCGATCCGCGTGCCGAGTCGAGGCAAGCCGGTTCGATCCGCGCCGCCGTCACGCACCCCGGATAAATCCAGCGAATTCGGAGGACCACTTGATGAAGAGCTCCCTCGTGCGCCGCGGCGGCCTGCTCGCCGCGGTCGTGGCGAGCGTCGTGCTCGCCGGCGCGGCCCCCGCTTCGGCGGCCCCCGGCGACGGGTCCGCGTACGGCGTCAAGGTCGACGTCAAGCTGCTCGGCCAGGACGCGGTGAAGGCGGGCCCGTTCGCCGCCGCGAACACCGAAGGCCCGACGAGCAGCAGCCTGGCGAAGGTCGACCTCACCGGCATCCTCACCGCCGGCGCGATCAACACCGAGGCCAAGCGCGACGAGAACTCCGGTGCGGTGACGGCGAAGGCGAGCACCGCCGACGTCACGCTGCCGCTGCTCAAGGCGGCGCTCGGCAACGTCGGCATCAAGCTCGTCGAGGCCGTCTGCACCGCGACGCAGAAGGGCGTCGAAGGCAGCACGAAGCTGGTCGGCGCGAACCTCGGCAGCGTCGGCGCGGTCGACGCCGCCCCGGCCGCGAACACGCAGATCAAGGTCGGTCTCGGCGCGCTCAACGTCGCGACGATCATCCTCAACGAGCAGATCAAGAACAAGGACGGCAGCCTCACGGTGAACGCCGTCCACGTGAAGCTGCTCGGCGAAGGGCTCAAGGCGCTCGGCTCGGGTGACGTGATCGTGTCGTCGGCGACGTGCGGCCCGGCCGCGCCGCCGATGCCGCTGGCGTCCGGCGCCGGCCTCTGGATCGGGCTCGGCCTGCTCGGCGCCGTCGCGGTGCCGGTCGGCACCCGCATCTTCCGCCGCCGTTCCGCGCAAGCCTGAGTGAGGTCGGAGATGTACAAGATGCCGGGCGCCGGGGTCGGCGTGGCCGGTGGCGGGGTGGGCACCCTCGCCGCCACCGGCGCCGACATCGGGTGGTGGCTGGCCCTCGGCGTGCTGCTGGTCCTGCTCGGGACCGTCGCGCTGATCGCCGTCCACCGCCGCAACCGCCGTCTTTCCCCGGCGCGGGATTGAGCAGGCGGCCGCCGGCGTGCGCCCCTCGCACGCCGGCGGCCCGCCGGGTGGAAATTGCCGGACAATGGACGATGTGGAGAAGGGGCGGCACGGGGTGGACGTGATGTTGCTGGCCGGGACGCGGCCGGAAGCCGTCAAGCTCGCGCCGCTGGCCCTGGCGCTGGCGGCGCACCCGGTGCTGCGCCCGGTCGTGGTCCACAGCGGCCAGCACCCGGGCATGGTCGAGCAGGCACTGGAGCCGTTCGGGCTGGCCGTGGACGTGTGGCTGAACGTGCCACCGCGGGTCACCGGCGGCCAGGCCGAGCTGGTGGCGGGCCTGCTCCCGGCGCTCGACGACGTCCTGCGCAGGCACACCCCGGCGGCACTGGTGGTCCAGGGCGACACGACGACGACACTCGCCGGCGCGCTGGCGGCGTTCTGGCTCGGCATCCCGGTGGTCCACCTGGAGGCGGGGCTGCGCACCCACGACCTCGCGGCACCGTTCCCGGAGGAGGGCGCCCGTCAGATGGTGTCCCGCATCGCGGCACTGCACCTGACACCGACCCCGAGCGCGGCGGCGGCGTTGCGTTCGGAAGGCGTTGCGCGGCAACAGATAGCGGTGACGGGCAACACGGTGGTCGACGCGGTCCTGACGATCGCGGCCCGCGACCTGCCCGCCCGCGACACGGCACTGGCGTTGCTGGAGATGGAGATCGCGGAGGCGGGCGAGCGGCTGGTGCTGGTGACATCCCACCGCCGCGAGTCGTGGGGCGAACCCCTGGAGCGAACCCTGGCGGCGGTGCAGCTGATCGTGGCCGAGCACCCGGACGTCCAGGTGCTGTTCCCAGCGCACCCGAACCCCCAGGTCCGCACCCAGGTCGAGGCGGCACTGGGCGGCCTGCCCCGAGTGACGGTGACGGACCCGCTGGAGTACCCGGACCTGGTCCGCGCGTTGCGCCTGGCCTCCCTGGTCTTGACGGATTCGGGCGGAATCCAGGAGGAAGCCCCGACGTTCGGCACCCCGGTGGTGGTCCTGCGCGACGTGACAGAGCGCGCAGAGGTGGTGGAGGCGGGCTGCGCCTGGCTGGCGGGAACGGACACGGCCCGCATCGTGGACCTCGCGGCGCGGTTGCTGAGCGGGGAACTGCGGCCGGCCCAGGTAGGGAACCCGTACGGAGAGGGAAACGCGGCAGCCCTGGCGGTGGCGGCGATCGAGGAGCTACTGGCGGTGCGCACGGCGGCGACGGCGTCCTAAATCGGTCGCGGGCACGCACGGGGTCGACGACACTGACGCGGGTGGAGGTCGAACTCGCGGCAGTGGCCGAGGCGGACAAACCGGTGCTGGCGAACCTGCTCCAGCTGTACCAGTACGACTTCTCCGAGATCCGCGAGCTGGACCTGACCCCCCCCACGGCACGTTCACGTACAGCTACCTGGACGCGTACTTCACCGAGCCCGGCCGCGAGGCGTACTTCGTCACGGTCGACGGCAAGCTCGCCGGCTTCACCCTGCTACGCAGCGACGTCGACAGCACCGGTTCGTGGAACATCGCAGAGTTCTTCGTGGTCCGCCGCTACCGCAGGCGGGGCATCGCCCGGCGCGCGGCAAAACTCGTGTTCGCCCGCCACCCGGGCAAGTGGACGTTGTCGTTCGACCACAACAACGCACCGGCGGAGGCGTTGTGGCGAGCGGTCGTCACGGAGGTGGCAACGGGAGGCATCACCGAGACCGAGCGCCCACCCCCCATCCCGGGAACCAGGCTGGGATTCACGGCGTAATGAAGGCTTCGGGGTGGCGGGAAAACCACAGCTACAGCGAGACCACCTGAACCGGCAAAGCTGGATTGGCACTGAACTCCAACGGCGCGGTCGGCCGCTTAGCCGCCACAACATGCGCACCCAAGGCGGCGATCATCGCCCCGTTATCAGTGCACAACCGAGGCCGAGGAACCCGCAACTCGATCCCCGCCGCAGCACAACGCTCGGCCGCCAGCTCCTTGAGCCGCGAATTCGCCGCCACCCCACCGGAGATCACCATGGTGTCGATCCCCTGCTCCTTGGCAGCACGAATCGCCTTGGCGGTCAACACATCCGCAACAGCCTCCTGGAACGACGCCGCAACATCGTCCACCGGGATCTCCTCACCACGCCGAGCAGCTCCCTCAACCCAACGCGCCACCGCAGTCTTCAAACCAGAGAAGGAAAAATCAAAGGCAGCATCCCGCGGCCCGGTCATCCCCCGAGGAAAAGCAATCGCCGACGGATCACCGTTCTTGGCCGCCTTGTCGATCGGCGGCCCGCCCGGGTACGGCAGGCCGAGCACCCGCGCGACCTTGTCATAAGCCTCACCAGCAGCGTCGTCCACAGTGGACCCCAGCTCGGTGATCGACGACGCGATGTCGTCCACCCGCAGCAGCTGCGTGTGCCCACCGGAAACCAGCAACGCCAGGCACGGCGTGGGCAGCGGCCCGTGCTGCAGCGTATCCACCGCAATATGCCCAGCCAGATGATTGACGCCGTACAGCGGCACATCCAAAGCGGTCGCATACGCCTTCGCCGCCGAGACACCGACGAGCAGCGCGCCCGCCAGCCCCGGCCCGGCCGTCACGGCAATCGCGTCCACATCGGACATCGAAAGCCCAGCCGTGGCAAACGCCCGAGACGTGGTCGGGACCATCGCTTCAAGGTGCGCCCGGCTGGCGACCTCGGGCACCACACCACCGAACCGCGCATGCTGCTCCACACTGGAGGCCACCTCGTCGGCCAGCAGCTCAACAGTGCCGTCGTCATGCAGCCGGACCAGGCCGACACCAGTCTCGTCGCACGAGCTCTCGATACCCATGATGATGCGTGCCATCAGCCCGCCACCCCGTCTCGCGTCCGCGCCGGGCGGACCATCGTGTACGCGTCGGCGCCGGAAGGCTGGTAGTAGCGCTTCCGGATGCCGAGCCGTTCGAAGCCGTGGCGCTCGTACAGGGCGAGCGCCGTCGTGTTGTCCGTGCGGACCTCGAGGAAGACCGGCGCCTCGAACTCGTCGGCCCGCGCCAGCAGCGCCTGCAGCAGCGCCTTGCCGATGCCCTGGCCCTGGTACTCCGGCGCGACGCCGATCGTGTGCACGGTCGCCTCGTACTCGCCGCGGCGGCGCCCGACGACGGCCAGCCCGGCGTAGCCGAGCAGCTCGTCGCCCTCGTCCGGGCGCGCGGCCAGGTAGAAGTTGCCCGCGTCCAGCTCGGAATGGAACGCGCGGGCGCTCCACGGGTCGTCGCCGGGGAACAGGATCTGCTCGATCTCCACGCACCGGGCGATGTCCATGCGGCGCAGGGGGCCGAGTCTCACGGGACGGTCACCCGTTTCGGCGCGGCGGGCTCGGCGGCGTCCGGACGACGCAGGTACAACGGCGTCAGCGGCGCCGGCGGTTCCTTCCCCAAAAGAGCACTCCGCGCGACCTTCACCAGGCCGGCGGGCGACGGGAAGCGCGGCTCGATGGGCCGGACGCCGAGCGCGTCGGCGTACAGCAGCGCGCCGTCGCCTGCCGCCACCTTGACGTCGGTCTCGAGGTCGGCCGGGCGCTGGACGTGCGGGCCGTCGGTGCGCCGGCCCGCGGCGTCGTAGGCGGCCCAGTAGACCTCGCGGCGACGGGCGTCGGTCAGCACGAGGAAGGCGTGGTCGCCCGGGGCGACGTCGGCGGCCAGCGCGTCGAGGCTGCAGACCGGGTACACCGGGATGCCGAGGGCGTGGCCGAGCGCCGCGGCGGTGGCCATCCCGGCGCGCAGGCCGGTGAACGGCCCGGGGCCGACACCGGCGACGATCGCGTCGAGGTCCTTGAGGGTGACGCCCGCGGCTTCGGCGGCGGCCAGCGCGTGCGGCGTGATCAGCTCCCCGTGGGCGCGGGGGTCGACCGTGACGCGCTCACCGCGGGTCTCGACCAGGCCGCCGTCCAGCGCGACGACGCCCGCTGTCACCGCCGGGGTCGAGGTATCGATCGCCAGTACCAACACGGTGTCCCAGCCTACGACCAGCGCCTTCGGCCGCTTGCTGCAGGGGACGGATCCGCGCGGTAACGTGCTGATCGAGTCCGACACTGGGAGGTCCCCGCGGTGCCCGACCCCTTGTTCCCCACGCTCGTCGCCGGCGCCGCCAAAGAAGCCCTGCGCTTCGGCGACCACGTCCTGACCTACGACGACCTCGCCGCGGTGGCCGGCGGGCTCGCCCGCGAGCTGCCGTCCGGCCGGGTCGCGGTGTGGGCGACGCCGACCGTGCACACGAGCGTCGCGGTCGTCGCCGCGCTGCTCGCCGGCGTGCCGGCGGTGCCGCTCAACCCGAAGATCGGCGAACGCGAGCTCGCCCACATCCTCGCCGACAGCGAACCCGCGCTCGTCCTGGCCGAACCCGGCGCCGAGCTGCCGTCCGGCCTGGCCGCGCTCCCCCGCCGGGACATCCCGCTGACCGGCGGGAAAGCGCCGCTCCCTGACGAACCGGACGCCGAATCCCCCGCGCTGATCGTCTACACCTCGGGCACCACCGGGCCGCCGAAGGGCGTCGTGCTCCCCCGCCGCGCGCTCGCGACCACACTGGACGCCCTGGAGGACGCCTGGGGCTGGACGGACGCGGACACCCTGGTGCACGCGCTCCCCCTGTTCCACGTGCACGGGCTGATCCTCGGCATCCTCGGCCCGCTGCGCCGCGGCGGTTCGGTGCGGCACCTCGGCCGGTTCTCGACCGAGGGCGTCGCGCGGGAACTCGCGCACGGCGCCACGATGCTGTTCGGCGTCCCGACGATGTACCACCGGATCGCCGGCGAGGTCGGCTCCGACCCGGCGCTGGCCGAGGCGCTGGGCAAGGCGCGGCTGCTGGTCTCCGGGTCCGCGGCGCTGCCGGTGCACGACCACCAGCGGATCACCGCGGCGACCGGCCGGCAGGTCGTCGAGCGCTACGGCATGACCGAGACGCTGATGAACACGAGCGTCCGCGCGGACGGCGAACGCAAACCCGGCACGGTCGGCGTCCCGCTGCGGGGCGTCGAACTGCGGCTGGTCGGTGACGCCGGCGAGGTGATCGAGGACGTCGAGACGGTCGGCGAGATCCAGGTGCGCGGCCCGAACCTGTTCACCGAGTACCTCAACCGCCCGGACGCGACCGCGGCCGCGTTCGACGGCGGCTGGTTCCGCACCGGCGACATGGCCACGCGAGACGCCGACGGGTACGTCAAGATCGTCGGGCGCAAGGCGACCGACCTGATCAAGAGCGGCGGGTACAAGATCGGCGCGGGTGAGATCGAGAACGCGCTGCTCGAACACCCCGGCGTCGCCGAGGCGGCCGTCACCGGCGAACCGGACGACGACCTCGGCGAGCGGATCGTCGCGTGGATCGTGCCGGACGGGGAACCGCCGAGTGCCGACGAACTCGCCGACCACGTCGCGAAACTGCTCGCACCGCACAAGCGCCCGCGGGTCGTCCGGTACCTGGACGCGTTGCCCCGCAACGACATGGGCAAGGTCATGAAGCGGGCGCTCGGTGCCTAGGCTGCCGGCGCGCGAGGTCGTCGGCGCGATCGCGAACGGGTTCACCGAGTTCCCGACGCCGCTGCGCGAGGAGCCCGCCGACGGCCCGATCGGCTGGCCGGGCTACCGGGAAGCGCGTTCCGCGGCGGAAGCGCGCACCGGCGAGAAGGAGTCGGTCGTCTGCGGGACGGCGAAGATCGGCGACTTCGAAGCCGTGCTGATCGCCTTCGAATTCGGGTTCCTCGGCGGGTCGCTCGGGCAGCGCACCGGCGACCGGATCGAGGCGGCGTTCGCGCACGCCCGCGACGTGCGGCTGCCGGTGGTGTCGCTGATCGCGACCGGCGGCAGCCGCATGCAGCAGGGCATGCGCGCGTTGATGCAGCTGCAGCGGGTGGCGCGGGCGTCGGCGTTGACGCGGTCGGTCGGCATCCCGCAGATCTCGGTGCTGCGCGACCCGACGACCGGCGGCGGCTGGGCGACGCTCGGCGCGGGCGCCGATGTCATCCTCGCGCTGCCGGACGCGCAGGTCGGGTTCGCGGGCTCGCGGGTGCGGCCGCCCGGCTCGCCGGAGGCCTACACGGCGGAGGCGAAGCTCGAGTGGGGCCAGGTCGACGCCGTCGTCGCCCCGGACGACCTCGGCGCGGCCCTGGAGCGGTGGCTGCGGCTGCTGACCGCGCGCTCGACGGCCGCCGCGCCGCCACCTGCCGCGCTGCGGGCGGCTTCGCTGCCTTCGACGGGCTGGGAAGCGGTCCAGGCGGCGCGTGCCGCGGAGCGGGCCCGGGCGGCGGAGTACCTCGACGCGTACTTCGACTGGCGCCAGGACATCAGCGGCGACCGCGTCGGCGGCGCGGACCCGGGTGTCGCGTGCGGCTTCGGCTGGCGCGACGGCCGGACGATCGCTTACGCGGCCCAGTGCGGCACGCCGACGTTGCCGTCGGGCTTCCGCACGGCGGCGCGCCTGGTGCGGCTGGCGTCCCGGCTGGGGATTCCGGTCCTGACGCTGGTCGACACCCCGGGCGCGGCGAACGACGCGGCGGCGGAGCAGGCGGGCGCGGGCGGCGCGATCGCGGAGCTGTTCGAGGCGGTGGCCACGGCTTCGGTTCCGGTGACGACGCTGGTGATCGGCGAAGGCGGCTCGGGCGGCGCGCTGGCGTTCGCCGCGGCGGGGTCGACGTGGGTCGCACCGGACGCGTATTTCTCGGTGACGTCACCGGAAGCCGCGGCGGCGATCCTCAAGCGGCCGGCTTCGGAGGTGCCGGACATCGCCAACCAGCTGCACCTGCGGCCGCAGGACCTGGTGGACCTGGGCGTCGCGCGGGCGGTCGTGAGTCCGGCCGGATGATCGACGTCGTTGCTCCATCCGTGGTTGGATCTCGCGATGGGGTATCGACTCAACAGGCGAGCGGCGTTCGGCTTGGGAACCGCCGTCGCCGCCGGAAGCATTCTGGCCGGCTCTCCCGCGTCCGCGCAGGAAGCAGACATCGAGGCCAGCCCGGCCACACCGGACCGGGCCAGGCAGAAGGTGAAGCGCGTCTACGACACCGCGGCCGCCGAGGCAGGCGGAACCTGGAACTCCTACATCAGCGTGGCCGACGGGGTGGCCGTCGACGTGGCGTCCGACGAGGTCGTCGAGGCGTACAGCGTCAACAAGGTGGCCGTCGCGGTCACCTTGATGGACAAGATCGACCGGGGCCTGCTCACCCTGGACCAGCAGGTGCAGGTGCCGGCGAGCATCGTCGTGCCGGGTGGTGACGGCATCATCATCCTGGACAAGGCGTACCCGAGCGCGTTCACGCTGGGCCACGTCCTGTCGCTGTTCCTCACGGTTTCGGACGACACGTGCGTCCGCCTGGTGGGGCTCGTGGTGCCGGCGGCCGAGATCAACCAGATCCTGGTGGCCAAGGGCTTCCCGAAGACCCAGGTCACGCCGGTGGCCAACCCGAACCGCTACTTCCTCGGCCAGACCACTCCGCGCGAGACCCACGACCTGCTGAAGGCGCTGGTCGCAGGTACCTTGCTGAGCCCGGCGTCGACGGAGTACCTGCTGTCCATCCTGCGCTCGCAGGTGGCGTTCACCGACGGCATCCGGCGGGAGATGTCGTCCGTCGACCGGGCGAGGATCGCCACGAAGGCGGGCTGGCTGAACGACGGCCGCAACGAGGCGGGCATCATGTTCGACGCCGCGGGCAAGCCGGTGCTGATCTACTCGATGTTCGCGCACGGCCAGGCGAACCCGGAGGACTTCGGAGCCACGCACCCGGTCCGGCAGGCCACCGCGAAGATGGGCCCGAAGTTCCTGCGCGCGGTCGACAAGATCGCGGGCGCCGGCGCCCGGACCTTCCGGGCCCCGGCCTACCAGCAGTACAACGGCGGCTGATGCTGGTCCGACCGCAGTGAATGACTCATTCCTGGCGTCGGATGCCAGGAATGAGTCTTCAGTGCGCCGGGGTGAGCTCCGGGACGCGGTCGGTCCAGGTGCCGTGCGGTTCCAGCGTCACCTCGCGGACGTCGTCCTCGCGGCGGTCCAGCCGGACCACGAGGTAGTCCTCCGACAGCCGCTCCGCCGAGCCCTCGCCCCACTCGACCACGATCGCCGAGCGCTCCAGGTCCGTGTCCAGGTCCAGGTCGTCCAGCTGGGACAGGTCGCCGCCCAGGCGGTACGCGTCCACGTGCACCAGCGGGACGCCCGCGGCGCCCGCCGGGTGGACGCGGGCCAGGACGAACGTCGGGCTGCTGACCCGGCCGCCGACGCCGAGGCCGTCCGCGATGCCGCGGGTCAGCGTCGTCTTGCCCGCGCCGAGCGGGCCGGCCAGGAGGACCAGGTCGCCCGCGCGCAGGACGCGGCCGAGCGCGCGCCCGAAGTCCATGGTCTCTTCGGGGGTCGGGAACACGAAACTCAACGCTGCCACCACCAGGTTCGCCGGGACGAGGTCACGCCGTCCGCACCGGAACAGCGTTGCAGGAGATCGATTAGATGGCTGTTCACCAGCTCGGGCTGCTCGAGCTGGACCATGTGGCCGGCGCCGCGGACGCGGACCAGCTCCGCGTCGGGCAGCTCGGCCGCGATCCGCTCGGCGTGCGCGAACGGCGTGAACCGGTCCGAGTCGCCGCCGATGACCAGCACTTCCGCGTGCTTCAGGCCGGCCAGCGCCGCGTAGCGGTTGTGGCTGCCGAGGGTGTCGACGAAGTTGACGAGCCCGCGCACCGGCGTCACTTCCAGCATCTCGAGCATGAAGTCGACGAGCCGCGGCGCGACGTCGCGGCTGCCGAACGCCAGCCGGCGCACCGCCTGCCGCGTCAGCTGCCCGCCCGCCGCGCGGACGAACTCGACCAGCCCGGGCTGCCACCCGGCGAGCCCGCCGGCCGCGCGCGTCAGCGGGTTGTACTTCGAGAGCAGCGAACGCGGCAACCCGCGTGCGCCCACTTCGCCCGCCGCGGTCGCGATGAAGGCGACCCCGCACACGCGGTCTTCGAACAGCTCGGGGAACTCGGCGGCCAGCTCCATGATGACCATGCCGCCCATCGAGTGCCCCATCAGCACGATCGGCCCGTCCGGCACCACCGACCGCAGCACGCAGTCCAGGTCCCGCGCCAGCTGTTCGATGGTCGACGTCTCGGCGGACGCCGCGCCGGACAGGCCGTGGCTGCGGTGGTCGTAGTACACCTGACGCACGCGCGGCAGGCTCAGCTTCGCCAGGTCACGCCGCTGGAAGTGCCAGCAGCGCCGCGAAAGCGCGAAGCCGTGCACTCCCACGACGGTCAGTTCCGGTTCGCCGCCGTCTTCCGGGTCGATCTCCTCGACCGAAAGCGGCGTGCCGTCCTCGGCCGCGACCGTCGAAGTGCGGTCGGGCTTCAGCTCCCCCAGTGGCTCGTCCACGTACGGATCCTCACTGTGCCGCCGCTGCTGCGCGGCGACGGCGATGGCGGCGGCGGTGCCGGTGGCCAGTGCCCCGACCCCGCCGGCGATGGCCAGCAGTCGTCGTGAAGGTGTCACGCGCTCATCCCCAGATACCGGCGGCGGACCCGCGGCCGGTACATCGAGGTGACGACCTCGTAGTCGATGGTGCCGAGCTTGTCGGCCCATTCGCGGGCGGTCGGCTCACCGTGCGTCCCCGCGCCGAACAGGACGACCTCGGCGCCGACGGCGGGCACGTAGTCACCGCAGTCGACCACGAGCTGGTCCATGCAGACCCGCCCGGCGACCGGCCGCCGCTCTCCGCCGAGCCAGACGTCCATCCGGCCGGAAAGAGACCGCGGGACACCGTCGGCGTACCCGGCCGGGACGAGCGCGAGGTTCGTGTCGCGCTGCGCGGTCCAGGTGTGCCCGTAGGAGACCGATTCGCCGGCTTCGATGTGCTTGACCAGGACTACCGCGGACCGGAACGTCATGGCCGGACGCAGGTCTTCCGCCTGCGGCACGGGATTCAGCCCGTACATGGCGATGCCGGGCCGGACGACGTCGAAGTGCAGGTCGGGCCGGGTGAGCAGGGCCGCGGAGTTCGCCAGGTGCCGCTTCGGGTCGAGCCCGGCGGCGCGGGCGGCGTCGTAGGCCTCGGCGAAGCGCTTGGCCTGCAGGTCGGTGGCCGGGTGGTCCGGCTCGTCGGCGCACGCGAGGTGGGACCAGATCGCGACGACCTCGACCCGCGGTTCGGCGGCCGCCGCTTCGACCAGCTCGGCCCACGCGGCGGGCGGGCAGCCGTTGCGTGAGAGCCCGGTGTCGATTTTGAGGTGCACACGAGCTCGGGTACCCGGTTTCGCGGCGGCGGCGATGCGGCGAAGCTCACCCAGCGAGCTGGCGGCGATGTCGATGTCGGCTTCGATGCCTGCCGCGAAGTCGACGTCCGGGGTGTCCAGCCAGCTGAACAGCTTCGTGGTGATCCCGGCCTCACGAAGGGCGAGGGCTTCGCCGAGCGAGCAGGTGCCCAGCCAGGTGGCCCCGGCCTCGACCGCGGCGCGCGCCACCGGCAGCGCGCCGTGGCCGTAGGCATCGGCCTTCACCACGGCCATCACCTCGGCGCCGGGCGCGCGGGCGCCCAGCAGGGTGAGGTTGTGGCGGATCGCGTCGAGGTCGATGTCGACCTGCGCCCTGGGGCTGCGTTCATGGGAAAAACTGGAGGTCATGGCGTCCTCCAGTTTCCCATGACCCGAGGTCAGGGCAGGCGCGCCCCGGACGTGGCGGAGAACACGTGCAGCTCGTCCGGCCGGATGCGCAGGTGGATCGTGTCGCCCATGGCGGGCGGCGTGCGCGGGTCGACGCGGGCGACGATGTTGGACTTCGTGCCCTCGGCGTCCGTCTCGGCCAGCTTGCCGTAGACGTACGCGTCCGAGCCGAGCTCCTCGACCAGGTCGACCTTGATCGGCACCGAGCTGTCGCCCTCGGTCGTCACCTCGAGGGACTCCGGCCGGAAGCCGAGGGTCACCGTGTCGCCGTCGGCGGCCGCGATGACCTCGCGGGTCAGGGCCACGCTGCCGCCGCCCAGCTCGGCGCCGTCCGCCGTCAGCTTCGCCGTCACCAGGTTCATCGCCGGCGAGCCGATGAAGCCCGCGACGAAAGCGTTTGCGGGCTTGTCGTACAGCGCGCGCGGGGTGTCGCACTGCTGCAGCAGGCCGTCCGAGAGCACCGCGACGCGGTCACCCATCGTCATGGCCTCGACCTGGTCGTGCGTGACGTACACCGTCGTGACGCCCAGGCGGCGCTGGAGCGCGGCGATCTGCGTACGCGTCGACACACGCAGCTTGGCGTCGAGGTTCGACAGCGGCTCGTCCATGAGGAAGACCTGCGGCTCGCGGACGATCGCACGGCCCATCGCAACGCGCTGGCGCTGACCACCGGAGAGCGCCTTCGGCTTGCGGTCGAGGTACTGCTCGATGTCGAGCAGCTTCGCCGCCTCCAGGACCTTCTGCTTGATCTCGGACGCGGGGCGGCCGGCGATCTTCAGCGCGAAGCCCATGTTCTGCGCGACCGTCATGTGCGGGTACAGCGCGTAGTTCTGGAACACCATCGCGATGTCGCGCGAGCGCGGCGGCAGCTGGGTGACGTCGCGCTCGCCGATCCAGACGGCGCCGTCGTCGATGTCCTCGAGGCCGGCGAGCATGCGCAGGCTGGTCGACTTGCCGCAGCCGGACGGGCCGACCAGCACGAGGAACTCGCCGTCGGCGATCTCCAGGTCCAGCGCGTCGACCGCGGGCCGCTCGGCGCCCGGGTAGCGGCGGGTCGCCTTGTCGTAGGTGATGGAAGCCATCGGTCAGTCCTCTCGGTTCTCTCGCCGGACCCCGTAAGCCGCTTCGCGGGCTTCGAGGTGGCGCTGCTGGATCCGGTGGCCCGCGGCGCGCTGCGCCTCGGTCGGCTCGTCCAGCTCGAGCCGAAGCTTCTGGTTCTCCTGCCAGGACGGGGGTTCCGCACTGGAAGCGAGGGCCCACGCCGCCTGCCGCGCCGCGCCCAGCGCGACGTACTCGGCGACTTCGGGCAGCTGCACGGGCACGCCGAACACCAGCGGCGCGACCGCGCGGACGGCCCGCGACTGCGCGCCCCCGCCGATCAGCAGCACGCGCTGGACGTCGAGGCCGTGCGCGCGCACCGCGTCGAGGCCGGCGGCCAAGCCGCAGAGCATGCCTTCGACGGCGCTGCGCGCGAGGTTCTCCGGGGTCATGTTGTCCCTGGTCAGCCCGGTCAGCGAGCCGGTGGCGCCGGGCAGGTTCGGGGTGCGCTCGCCGTCGAGGTACGGCAGGAACGTCAGCCCGCCGGCACCGGGCTCGGCGGCCAGGGCGAGCCGGTCGAACTCGCTGAGCGTCGCGCCGAGCATCGCGGCCGTCGCGGTGAGGACGCGGGCGGCGTTGAGGGTGCAGGCGAGCGGGAGGAAGCGGCCGGTGGCGTCGGCGAACCCGGCGACCTCGCCGCTGACGTCGGCCGCGCCGGTCTCGGCGACGCCGAACACCGTGCCGCTGGTGCCGAGCGAGACGACGGCGTCACCGGGCTTGAGCTCCAGCCCGAGCGCCGCGGCCATGTTGTCGCCGGTGCCGGCCGAGACGAGCACGCCGTCCGGCGTGTGGCCCGCGGCGTCGGCCGGGCCGAGCACAGTGGGCAGCTCCGGCGTGCGGCCGCCGAAGGCGTGGCTCAGGACGTCGAGGCGGTAGGCGTTGTCGGACGGCGAGAAGTAGCCCGTGCCCGAGGCGTCACCGCGGTCGGTGACCGGGTCGCCGCCGGTGAGCTTCCAGGTCAGCCAGTCGTGCGGGAGCAGCACGCGCGTGACGCGGTCGGCGAGTTCGGGCTCGTTTTCGGCCAGCCAGCGCAGCTTCGTGACGGTGAAGCTCGCGACCGGCACCGAGCCGACGGACTTCGCCCAGGCCGACGGCCCGCCGAGCTCTTCGATCAGGTCGAGCGCCGCCTGCGCGGAACGGGTGTCGTTCCACAACAGCGCGGGCCGGACGACGTCGTTGTTCTCGTCGAGGGTGACCATGCCGTGCTGCTGGCCGCCGACGCCGATGGCCTGGACGCCGTCGAGCACGCCATTGGTCGCCTCCTGGAAGGCGTCCCACCAGGCGTCGGGGTGCACCTCGGTGCCGTCGGGGTGCGGCGCGCGGCCGGTGCGGACGATCTCGCCGGTGGCGGCGTCGCACACGACGACCTTGGTCGACTGGGTGGACGAGTCGATGCCGGCGACCAGTTCAGCTGTCATAGGGCTGCCCCTCTGCGACGTGTTCGACGATCTCGATCGCGGTGCCCGCGTTGAGCGCGGCCTCGATCTCCTCGGTGGGCGTGGCTTGGCCGGTGATCAGCAGGTCGTAGTCGCCGACGTCGCCGTGCGCGTAGGTGGCGGTGCGGCCGAACTTCGAGTGGTCGACGACGAGGACGCTGTGGTTCGCGACCTTCAGCGCGGCCTTCTTGAGCTCGGCGTAGTCGCGGTCGGGGTGGAAGAGCCGCCCGACGGCGACGGCGGTGACCGAGACGAACGAGACGTCGGCGCGGATCGAGTCGAGCAGGTTGAGCACCTCGGGGCCGGCGCAGGAGTCGTACTCGTGGCTGTAGCGGCCGCCGGCGAGGACGACGTCGACCTTCGGGCCGAGCAGGCGGGCGGCGTGCAGCGAGTTGGTGATGACGGTCAGCGCGTCGATCTCGGCGAGCCGCTTGACCAGTGGGAGCAGGGTGGTGGAGTCGTCGACGAAGACGGTCTGGCCGGGCTGGACGTGCTTCGCGGCGGCCGCGCCGAGCGCGTCCTTCTCGCCGTGGTGGAGCGTGTCGCGGAAGCGGGCGGCGCTCTCGATGGTGAGCGCCGGGTACGCCTCGACCTTGCCGCGGAGCTTGCGGAGAAGACGGCGTTCGGCCAGGTCGTCGAGGTCGCGGTGCATGGTCATCAGGCTGACCTTGAACCTCGACGTCAGGTCGTCGATGCGAGCTTCGCCCTGCTCGATGACGTGGTCGAGGATGTCCTGCCGCCGCTGTTCGACGACGGCATCGGACGGCCGGGTCTTCCGGTCTCCGGGTACTGTGCCGCCGCTCACACGGCATTCTTACCAGATTTGCCGCGCGAAGTTAACAGAGAACTCGATAAGTCTTCTCAGGACGTTAGCGAGCGGATCGAGCGGATGGCCTCCGGGATGGCGTGGACCAGGCCGGACGCCGAGGTCGGGGCGTTCTGGGCGGCGATCGCGCCCGCGAGGGAGTGGACGTGGGCCGCCATGCCCGCGGCCAGCCAGGGGTCGCGGCCCGCTGCCAGGAGCGCGCCGACCAGGCCTGACAGGACGTCACCCGAGCCCGCCGTCGCCAGCCAGGCGCCGCGCGGGGTGTTGACCGCGACTCGGCCGTCGGGGGCCGCGATGACCGTGCAGTGCCCCTTCAGCAGCACCACCGCGTCGTACTTCTTCGCCGCTTCGCGCGCCGCCGTCACGCGGTCCGGGCCGGGCTTGTGGCCCATCAGGCGCTCGTACTCGCCCGCGTGCGGCGTCAGGACCAGCGGGGTGTCGGGGTCGCGGGCGTCGAGGACGTCCGGGGTCTTCGCGATGATCGTCGTGGCGTCGGCGTCCGCGCAGACCGGGACGCCCTGGCCGAGGACGTGCCGCAGCACTTCGCGGCCCTCCGCGCCGGTGCCGATGCCGGGGCCGACCGCCCAGGCCTGGACGCGGCCGGCGTCCGCGACCGTGCCCGTCGCGATGATCTCCGGCCACTGCCCGCGGACGACGTCGGCCGCGTGGCCCGCGTAGCGCACGAGGCCCGAGGTGGCGCGGACCGCCGAGCCCGCGGCCAGCACCGCCGCGCCCGGGTACGTCGCCGAGCCCGCCGCGATGCCGACGACGCCCTGGCTGTACTTGTCGTCCGCCGAGCCGGGGATGGGCCAGGCCGCGGCGACGTCGACGATGTCGAGGCGCTGCAGGTCGGGCTTGTCCAGCTCGAGGCCGATGTCGACGAGGACGACCTCGCCGCAGTGGGTGGGCGCGAGCGCGTGGACCGGCTTGAGCGCGCCGAACGTCACCGTCCGGGTGGCTTCGACAGCCGGCCCGTCGACCGCGCCGGTGTCCGGGTCGACGCCGCTGGGCAGGTCGACCGCCACGATCGGCGCCTCGATCAGGGCCACGAGACGCGCGGCGTCGGGGCGCAGCGAGCCACGGGCGGAGATGCCGACGATGCCGTCGACCACGACGTCGGCCTTGGCGATCCACTGTGGACCGTCCTCGGCGGACACTGCGCGACCGCCGGCCCGCTTCAGCGCTTTCAGCCCCTTGGCGTGGGCTTTTTCGGGCTTGAGCAGGATTGCCGTGACGGCCACCCCGCGGCGGCGCAGGAACGCCCCGGCCCAGAGCGCGTCGCCGCCGTTGTCGCCGGAGCCCACTAGGAGGACGACCCGGCGGCCGGCAACGCCGCCGGTGTGGTCGTCCAGGAGGTCCGCGATCTGCACTGTGAGCCCGAAGGACGCCCGCCGCATCAGCTCGCCCTCGGGCGTGACGGCGAACGCCCGCCCCTCCGCCTCGCGAATCCGTTCCGTGGTCCAGATTCCCTGCACGGCGAAGGCCTCCCTCTTACGCGGTGTTATTCCACGGTGACGGACTTCGCCAGGTTACGCGGCTTGTCGACGTCGTACCCGCGGGCGCGGGCGATCTCCGCGGCCAGCACCTGCAGCGGCACGGTGGAGACCAGCGGCTGCAGCAGCGTCGGCACCGCGGGGACCTCGATGAGCTCGTCGGCGAACGGCCGGACGGTCTCATCGCCCTCTTCGGCGATGACGATCGTGCGGGCACCGCGGGCCTGGATCTCGCTGATGTTCGACACGAGCTTCGAGTGCAGCACCGCGCGGCCCTTGGGCGACGGCATCACGACGACGACCGGCAGGCCGTCTTCGATCAGCGCGATCGGGCCGTGCTTGAGCTCGCCGGCGGCGAAGCCCTCGGCGTGCATGTACGCGAGTTCCTTGAGCTTCAGCGCGCCTTCGAGGGCGACCGGGAAGCCGACGTGGCGGCCGAGGAACAGGATCGCCTTCGAGTCGGCGATCCGGCGGCCGAGGTCCCGCACCTGCTCCACAGTGGACAGTACCTTTTGGACGGCCGCGGGCATGGCCTCCAGCTCGGCGAACTCGCGCGCGACCTCGTCCGGGTACTTCGTGCCGCGGGCCTGCGCCAGCGCCAGGCCGACCAGGTAGTTCGCCGCGATCTGGGCGAGGAACGCCTTCGTCGAGGCGACGCCGATCTCGGGCCCGGCGTGCGTGTAGAGGACGGCGTCGGACTCACGCGGGATCTGCGCACCGTTGGTGTTGCAGACGGCGAGGACGCGGGCCTTCTGCTCGCGCGCGTGCCGGACGGCTTCCAGGGTGTCCGCCGTCTCGCCGGACTGGGACACGGCGACGACGAGCGTGTCGCGGTCGAGGACCGGGTCGCGGTAGCGGAACTCGCTTGCCAGCTCGACCTCGACCGGCAGCCGCGTCCAGTGCTCGATGGCGTACTTGGCGACCAGGCCGGAGTGGTAGGCCGACCCGCAGGCGACGACGAAGACCTTGTCGACGTCGCGGAGGTCCTGGTCGGAGATGCGCTGCTCGTCGAGGATGATCCGGCCGGACTCGAAGTGCCCGCGCAGCGTGTTCGCCAGCGCCTCGGGCTGCTCCTCGATCTCCTTGAGCATGAAGTACTCGTGGCCGCCCTTCTCGGCGGCGGAGAGGTCCCAGTCGACGGTGAACGGCTTGGCCTGGGCGGCGTCGCCGTGGAAGTCCAGGACGTCGTAGCCCTCCCGGGTGATGACGACGAGCTGGTCCTGCCCGAGCTCGACGGCCTCCCGGGTGTGCTCGATGAAGGCGGCGACGTCGGAGGCGACGAAGTGCTCACCGTCCCCGACCCCGACGACCAACGGCGACGACCGGCGCGCGGCCACGATCGTGTCCGGGTGGTCGGCGTGCGTCACGACCAGCGTGAACGCGCCTTCGAGACGGCGGCAGACGGCGGCGACGCTGGCCGTGAGGTCGCCCTTGGTGTCGCCTTCGGTGTACGCGCGGGCGACCAGGTGGGCGGCGGTCTCGGTGTCGGTGTCGCTGGCCATCTCGACACCGTCGGCCTCGAGCTCGGCCCGGAGGGCGGCGAAGTTCTCGATGATGCCGTTGTGCACGACGGCGACGCGCTGCGAGGCGTCCCGGTGCGGGTGCGAGTTGCGGTCGATCGGCGCGCCGTGGGTGGCCCAGCGGGTGTGCCCCATGCCGGCGGTCCCGCCGAAGCGCTCACGGCCGACCTCGTCGAGCCGGGTTTCCAGGTTGGCCAGCCGGCCCGCCTTGCGCTCGACGGTCAGCGCACCGGCGCCGTCGAGGACCGCGACACCGGCGGAGTCGTAACCGCGGTACTCCATGCGCCGGAGCCCACCGAGGACGACGTCCAGAGCCGGGCGGTGCCCGACATATCCCACGATTCCACACACGGACACCAGCCTAACGAGGGACATTCTGTGGGTTGACGGGGTGGGCGAACCGCTGCCGACCTGCACTGATGTGGTCCCGGTGGTTCGAACCAATGCGGCGTGCGCGGGCGCTTGGGCGGCCGGAAGTGTCGGTGCCGACCGGTAGAGTGGAAAACGGGGGGCGCCCCCGCGGCAGGTGGCTTCGAGCGCCCCAATGTGGCGTTGGTTGCGTCCAACGCACCGAACGCCACATTGGGGCGCTGGGACCGGGGCCGAGGCGAACGGCACGCCGACCGACCGGCCGTGTACGGCGCGCCGGGGCGGCGGGCGAGCCGCGGACTGGCTCGCACAGTAGGGTTCGGCCCATGGCCAGCAAGCCCAAGCAGCTGCTCGCGGAGTTGACGCATCCGGGTCCGCACGAGGTCCTGCGGGGCAACCTCGCCCTGGTCGGGCTGCCCGGCGTGGTCTACACGCCGCGCGCCGGGCTCGGGTTGCCCGCCGTTGCCTTCGGGCACGGCTGGCTGCAGCCGCCCGATCGGTACCGAGGGCTGCTGCGGCACCTCGCGAGCTGGGGCATCGTCGCCGCCGCACCGGCCACGCAAAAAGGCCCCTTGCCCTCGCACCGGTTGCTCGCCGCCGATTTGCTGACCACCCTCGATGTCGTCACCACCGTGCGGCTGGGGCCGGACGGGATCAGCGTCGACCCGGCCAAGCTCGGCCTTGCCGGGCACTCGACCGGTGGTGGGTCCGCCGTTCTCGCCGCGGCTCAGGACGCCCAGAGCACCAAGCGGATCAAGGCCGTCGCCACCATCACCGCCGCGCAGACGCTTCCGCCCGCCAGCGAGTCGGCGAAGGCGATCACCGTGCCCGGGTTGCACCTCGCCGCCGATGGTGACCTCGTTGCCCCGGCCGTTGCGCACGCCGAGGCGATCGCCGGTGCCTGGGGTGGCGATGACGTCCAGTTGCGGTTCCTCGGCAAGGCGTCCCACCTGGGCGTCACCGAAGGCAGGCACTGGTCGCAGCTGATCATGCACGGCAAGCCGCACCGGAAGACGCAGCAGCTCACGCGGGCGCTGTTCACCGCGTTCTTCCTGACCCACCTGACCGGCAGCGACAAGTACCGGCCGCTGCTCGAGGCGGACGTCAAGCGCGCCCCCATCGAACGCGAAGAAGAGCCCGCCCACTGACGCGGACGGGCTCTTCGGAGGCTCAGACCAGCCAGCTGGTGCTGGAGAAGTCGTCCTCGTCGTCCGGCTGACGCGCGTGCCGTCCCCGCCGCTGCGGCTCGGGCGCCGCGGCCGGTGGGGGCTCGGGTGCCGGCCCCGGACGCGGCGGGGCCGCCGCGGCCGGGGTTCCGTAACTCGGCGTCGGGTAGTTCGTGTAGCCGGTGTCCGCCTCTTCGTCGTGGACGCCGAACTCCATCAGCGATTCGCGGGACTTGTCGGCCAGCGTCTTCTCCGTCGCCCAGCCGCCCGCGCTCTGCTTGCGCTTCGCGAGCTCGTCCATGTGCTCGGCGTACTTCTGCGCGGCGGCCAGCTCCTGCCGCATGCCCTCGCGGACCTGCTGCTGGGCCTCGGCGAGCCGGCGTTCGCGCAGCCCGCGCTGCTCGTCCTGCTCGCGCGCCGCCGCGTCCATCGTCGAAATCGCCGCCCGGTAACGGTCCTCAGCGCTGCTCATCGGCCCTCCTCAGCCTTCGTCACCGGTCGTACCGGATCGAACGGTCACCCTCGTCGTCCAGCGAGCCGCTGATGCGGCCCTTCGCGCCGCTCGTCTCGAACACGCCGCCCTCGATGCGGTACTGGCTGGGCCCGCGCTGCTGGTCGCCGCCGCCGCCACCCGGTGCGCCGCCCATGCCGCCCATCATCCCCATGCCGCCCATGCCGGACATCCCGCTCATGCTCGACGAGCTCGCCGCGGCCTGGTGCACCCCGGCGTCGACCGGGGTGGCGCCGAGGCCGCCGCCGCCGTCGGACATCGGCAGCGACGCGTCGCTGCCCGTCTGGGCGCCCGCGTCGAGCGAGACGGCGCCGGCGAAGTCCGGCGAGCCGCCGCCGGTGATGGCCGAGCCGAAGTTGCTCGCGCCGGCCGTCGTCGTCGCGTCACCGGCAGCCGCGCCGGCCCCGGCACCCGCGTCGGCCGTCGCCACCGCGGGCTCGGCTCCGACGCTGCCACCGCCGAGGTCACCGTCGAAGCCGCCGGGCGCGGTGAACCCGCCGCCGGCCGAGGCCGCTTCGCTGCGAGTGAAGCCCGGGTCGGGGTTGGCCGGTGACGGGTCCTTCGTCAGCGGGGACTCGGCGTTCGCGTCGTGCGGGATGTCCGCTCCGACAGCCACCGGCTTGACGTCCGCCTTGAGGCCGTCGGCCTTGAGGTCGCCCGCCTTCGGGTCGTCCTTCTCGTCCAGGGTGTAGGTGGTCGGCTCGCCCTTGCCGTCGTCGACCGTCACGATCGTCGGGCCGTCCGGGCCCTCCGGCCGCTCCGCGGTGATCTTGAGGTTGCCGTCCTGGATGTGGATCTTGCCGTCCGGGCCCGGCTTGTAGGAGCCGTCGGCCGACGGCTGCCCCTCCTTGACCGCGCCCTGCGGGCTGCCCTGCGGCCCGAAGGACGCCTTGTCGTCGGCGGCGCCGTCCTTGCCGGCACCGTCCTTGGCCTTGTCGTCGTCACCCCAGTCGAGGTGGTAGTCCTTCTTGTGGCCTTGGCCGTCGTCCACGGAGATGTCCTGCTTGCCCTGCGCGTCGGGCTCGGACATCGTGATCGTGTTGTCGCCCTTCTTGACCGACACCGTGTCCGTGTCGCCGGAGTCCTTGATGGCTTCGCCGGTCTTCGGGTCGATCGGGTACGGCTCGCCGGTGGCCGGGTCGACCTCCAGGGGCTTCCCGGTGATCGGGTTCTTGCCCTCCTCGGGCTTCGCGGGCTCCTCGGCCTTCGGGGGCTCGACCGCCGACGGCGTCGTGGAGCCGCTGCCGGTGCTCCCGGTGCTGCCGCTGCCGGTGCTCCCCGTGCTGCCGCTGCCGGTGTTGCCCGTGTTCCCGGTGTTCCCCGTGTTGCCGGTGTTCCCGTTGTTGCCGGTCTTGTCGCCGCCGCCCTCGTTCTTGGCCTCGGTCAGCTGGTTGCGGTAGCCGTCCATGTACTGCGCGAGCGCACCGAACTGCTGGTCGATGGTCTGCTTGGCCGCCTTGCAGGACCCGTCGAACGCGGCGATCAGGCTCCGGTACTCGGTCGAGAACGCGCCGTCGCGCCAGTAGCGGCAGACGTTCCGGCCGTACTCCTTGTTCTCGTCGTTGAAGCCGCAGTCGTCGTTCTGCAGGCGCTCGGCCAGGTTCGAGTTGTTGCCGTGCTTGGCGTTGACGGCGTCGACCCAGCCCGCGACCTTCATGAAGTCGTCGAACTCCTCGGTCTCGCCGTTGGCGACCTTGAGGACGTTCTTCGCCATCGGGATGTCGGCCTCGGCGATCACCGGGCGGTGCAGCTGCAGGACTTCGTCGACCTTCTTCTTGACCGCGTTGAAGACCTGCGTCACGGTCTGCGGGATCAGCTTCGCCGCCCCGTCGATCTGCTGCGACAGCTCCTTGGCGTGCGGCTTGATCGACTCGTCGTACTTGATCTCCGCGGCGTTGGCGCCCTTGCCCTTCCACGCGTCGAAGAGGGTCTGGAGCTCGGTGTCGCTCTTGGTGAGCGCCTCCTCGACGACCTTGTGCGCCTTGCTCAGGTCGTCGGCGTCGGTGAGGAACTTCTGGTATTGGATCCCGCGGTTCTCGTGGAACTTGTCCTTGAGCTCCGTCTGGGAGTTCTTCTTGTTGCTCTCGCCGCCCTTGATCTGGTTCCAGACCTCGTCGGTCCACTTCGCGAGCAGGTCGACCGCGACGTTGCCCTGGTCGAGCTGCTCGTCGGAACTCTTCGCGCCGGCCCCCAGCGTCGGCGCGGCGATGCCGTCGAGGTTCTTCTTCGCCTGGTCGCGCTGGGCGGTGTCGCGGTCGTGTTCCTGCTTCTTGGCCGCGGCTTCCTGCTGCGCTTCCTTCAGCGCTTCGTCGACATCGGACGACGAACCCGGCAGCCAGTCGTTGCCCCAGAAGTCATCGGAGTAACCCTCGATGTACTTCTTCGCATACTCTTCTTCTTCATCGCTGAAGTTGAAGGTGTCCTCGCTGTACTCCTCCATGAGCTTGGTTTTTGCTTCCATGGAGACGTTCGGGTCGTCGAGGACCTTCTTGATCTCAGCCCATTCGGCCATCAGCGGTTACCCCCCGCCTGGTTCGCCTGCGCGCCGGCGTTCGCTTCCTGCGCGGTGTACTTCGCGCCGGCCGAGCCGATCCCGCTGCCCAGGTTCAGCAGGGCGTTCGACAGCCCGGTCATGCCCGCGCCGATCTCGTCGATCCCGGCCTTGTACTTGCCGAAGCCCTCCTGGTGCACGCGACCGAAGTCGATGGCGACGATCGCGGTCGGCGCGACCTTCTTCGCTTCGCTCGCCGGGTCGTCGGCGACGTCCGCCAGGCGCACCTGCGCCCGCATCATCGCCTCCGAACTCGCTTCGTAGCCGTTCGGCATGGTCGCTGCCCCCTTCGATCCCACAGGTCCCTCTTGCGTTCCGGGACTGTGACGCGCCCGGACACCGTTCGGTGCCGTCGCAGATGCACACAGAGTCTAGCGTTCACCCGGGCGCCTCACCTGGGCTTCCGCCAAGTGCACCCGGCCGGGACCTACTCGTGCGCGTGCTGCGCCGCGACCGCCTCGGAGATCACCTCGGCGACGCCGCGGATGTCCACCAGCCGGTCGAGCTCGTCGATGTCGACCGAGACGCCGTAGGTCACCTCGACCCGCGACAGCAGCTGGATCCGCTGCCGGGACGTCATGCCGAGGTCGTCGAACGGCGTGGTCTCGGTGAGCCGCTCGGGCGGGATCTCCAGCGCGAAGCTGATGATCCGGCGGATCTCGTCGACGTAGGTGCCCGGCTCAGCCATGCCGCTCATTCTCGCCCCACCAACGCTCGCGGGCCGCGGCGCGGGCGACCTTGCCGCTGGAGGTCCGCGGCACCTCGCCCGGCCGCACCAGCCACAGGGCACGCAGCGGCAGGTCGTGGGCCGCGGAGACGGCCCGCCGCACGGCCGTCTCGACCGCAGTGTTCGCCTTGCCCGGCGCGGTGCACCCGGCGACGACCGCGACGCCTTCGCCGTGGCCGTCCCGCACCGCGAAGGCGGCCACGTGCCGGATGCCCGGGTGCGCGGCCTCGACGGTCGCTTCGATGTCCTGGGGGTGGTGGTTGCGGCCGTCGACGATGATCAGGTCCTTCAGCCGCCCGGTGACGTACAGCTCGCCGTCGTGGACGAAGCCGAGGTCGCCGGTGCGCAGCCAGCCGTCCGGGGCGAGCACGTCGGGCCGGCCCCAGTAGCCGTCGGCGACGTTCGGGCCGGACACCTGGATCTCTTTGTCGACAATGCGGATCCGCTGGCCGAACGGCCGCCCCACCGACACGCGCGGCTCGCCGTCGAACGCCGTGACCGTCGGCCCCTCGTCACCCGCACTGGTGACGAACACGGTGGCCTCGGCCAGCCCGTAGCACGGCTTGTGCGCGGCCCGCGGCAGCCCGAAGGGGGCGAAGGCCCGCTCGAAGGCCTCGACGGTGGCCGCGCGGACCGGCTCGCTGCCGTTGAGCAGCGCGTTCACCCGCGAGAGGTCGACGGCTTCGAGGTCGCCCGCCGCCTCGGCGGCCAGGTCGAACGCGAAGTTCGGGGCGGCGCTGACGACGCCCGGCAGCTCCGCCAGCAGCCGGATCCAGCGCAGCGGGTCGCGCACGAACTCCATCGGCGTGCAGAAGACCGACCGCGAGCCGAGGAAGACGGGCGTGCCGATGAGCAGGACCAGGCCCATGTCGTGGAAGAAGGGCACCCAGCCGGCCAGCGGGGTCGACGCGTCGGCGTGGTAGCACCGCGTGGTCTGCCAGCAGGCAGCCACCAGCGCGCGGTGCGAGATGACCGCGCCGGCCGGGCGGCGCGTCGAACCGGACGTGTACTGCAGGTACGCGGGATCGGTCATCGCCACGGCGGCGGGTGGCTCGGCGTCCCCGTCGGCGATGTCTTCGATGACCAGCGCGGTGACCGGCGGAATCTTGTCCACGAGGTTCTTCGAGGTCAGGCAAGCCGCGGGAGTGGCGTCCGCGAAGGCCGACTCGACCCGGGCGCGGCCGGTGCGGCCGGTCGGGACGGACAGCGGCACTGCGACGCGGCCCGCGTAGAGCGTCCCGAGGAAGGCGGTGACGTAGCCGAGGTCCTGCCGGGCGACGATCGCCACGCGATCACCCGGCCGGGTGACGCGCCGCAGCTCGCGGGCGACCCCGCGGACGCGGGCGAGCACCTGCGGCCAGGTCAGTGTGTGGTCGGTGGGGCCGGGGAAGGTGCGGCAGGTGAACGCGGGCCGGTCTTCGCGCGCGTTGCGCAGCAGGTAGTCCGTGAACGGCGTGGCCAGGACGTCATCCGGGACTGCTGCGGGCGGCACGCGCCCATCCTGCCCTACGGTGTCGAAGCGATGGACGAGTTCGAACGGCACGGCATCGGCGTGGTCTCCGGCCGGGACGCGTGCGCGCGGGCCCTGCGGTCGCCCGAGCTGACGTCGGACCCCGGCGCGGGCTCGCCGAGCGTGCTCCTGCGAGACGGCGAAGATCACACCCGCGTGCGCGCGGTGCTCCGGGAGATCATCGCCGGGCTGGAGCCGTTCCCGGCGGCCCTGCGGGCGTCGATCGAGGACGTGGTGGCCGGGCTGGGGACGACGTTCGACCTGGTGCGCGACTTCGCGCGGCCGGTGGCAGGGCTGGTGACGTCGGCGGTGCTCGGGGTCGACCTGGACGACGTCTTCCTCGACCACCTGGAGGCGACGACGGCGAACCTCGACGTCTTCGGCGGCGACGGCCGGGCCGGGCAGGCGTCGGCGTTCCGGCTGGCGGTGCAGCTCAGCCGGACGACGGCCGGGCCGGGCGGCCTGACGGCGCTGCGGGCGGCCCACGCGGCCGGCCGGCTCGACGAGGACGAGCTGGTGATCAACGCCGTGGTGCTGGCGCACGCGGCCTACGAGAACTCGCTGAACTTCCTGGCGGGCGCCGGGCTGGAGCTGGCTTCGGCGCCCGCTTCACGGAGCGTGCGGGAGCTGGTGACGGCGATCTGCCCGGCCCGGTACGTCCTGCGCTTCGGCCCCGACGGCCCGGTGGCGATCTCCCTGACCGACGGCCTGCCGTTCGGCCTGGGCCGGCACGCGTGCCCGGGCTCCGGGGTGGCGGTGGCCGAAGGGGAGATCGCGCTGGGCGCGTTGGCGAAGCTGCTCGACGGCGGGTACCGGGTGGGCGAAGTCCGCTGGAAGACCCACCCGGTGTTCCACGGCCTCAGTAGGGCCGTGGTCACCCTCGCGTCAGGAAACCGCTGAAACGACCCCGGCGAGCCGGTCGGCCGCGGCCTGGGCGGTGGACTGGGCCGGTGCCTCGACCATCACGCGGACCAGCTGCTCGGTGCCGGACGGGCGCAGCAGGACCCGGCCTTCCTCGCCCAGCTCGGCCTCGACCTCGCCGACGGCGGTGCGGACCTCGGACGAGTCCGCCACGGCCGCCTTGTCGGCCACCGGGACGTTGACCAGGACCTGGGGCAGGCGGTTCATCACGGCCGCCAGGTCGGCCAAGGACTTGCCCGTCTCGGCCATGCGGCTCATCAGGCGCAGCGCCGTCAGCAGGCCGTCGCCGGTGGTGGCGTGGGCCGGGAGCACCACGTGGCCCGACTGCTCGCCGCCGAGGGCGAAGCCGCCCGAGCGCAGCTCCTCGAGGACGTACCGGTCGCCCACCGCCGCCGTGACGACCGTGATGCCGTGCGCCTTCATCGCCAGGTGCAGGCCGAGGTTGCTCATCACCGTCGCGACCAGGGTGTCCTTGATCAGCTCGCCGGCCTCGGCCAGCGCGAGCGCCAGGACCGCCATGATCTGGTCGCCGTCCACCAGCTCGCCCGCGGAGTCGACGGCCACGCAGCGGTCGGCGTCGCCGTCGTGCGCGATGCCCAGGTCGGCGCCGTGGGCGACGACCGCCTCGCGCAGCTTCTCCGGGTGGTTGGAGCCGCAGTGCTGGTTGATGTTGACGCCGTCCGGCTCGGCGAACAGCGCGACGACCTCGGCGCCCGCCCGGCGGTAGATCTCGGGCGCGGCCGCCGACGACGCTCCGTTCGCGCAGTCGACGACGACCCTCAGCCCGGCCAGCGGGTGGGGGGTGGCGTCGAGCAGGTGGGCGGCGTAGCGGTCGAGGGCGTCTTCGACGTCGGTGACGCGCCCCACACCGGCCCCGGTCGGGCGGACCTTGCCGTCCGCGAGGCCGGCCTCGATCTCGTCTTCGATGCCGTCGGGGAGCTTGTGCCCGCCCGCGGCGAAGAGCTTGATGCCGTTGTCGGGCATCGGGTTGTGCGACGCGGAGATCATCACGCCCAGGTCGGCCTCGAGCGAGCCGACCAGGTAGGCGACGGCCGGCGTCGGCAGGACCCCGACGCGCAGGACGTCGGCCCCGGCGGACGTGAGGCCCGCGACGACCGCGGCTTCGAGCATCTCGCCGCTGGCTCGCGGGTCACGGCCGACGACCGCGACCGGCCGGTGCGAGCGGTCGTGCGCGGCCAGCACGCGGGCGGCGCTGGCCGCCAGCGCCAAGGCCAGCTCGGGCGTCAGCTCGGCGTTGGCCAGGCCACGGACCCCGTCGGTCCCGAACAGGCGTGCCATCGATCGACCTCCTTGTGGATGACCACGACAACCTAGCGACGTGGGCGGACCGTCTTCCCCCACCCCTGAGTGTCGCTCCCGGCGACGGAAACGACACACCCCTGAAAACACGGGAGCGCCCATCCGATGGACGGATGGGCGCTCCCGTGGGTTGCGCCTGGGGCGCGATCAGCGCTTGCTGTACTGCGGGGCCTTGCGGGCCTTCTTGAGGCCGTACTTCTTCCGCTCCGTGGCGCGGGCGTCACGGGTGAGGAAGCCGGCCTTCTTGAGGGCCGGGCGGTCGTCGGCGTCGACCTCGACGAGCGCGCGGGCGATCGCCAGGCGCAGCGCGCCGGCCTGACCCGAGACGCCGCCGCCCTTGAGGTTGGCGAAGATGTCGAACGAGTCCGGCTTCTCGACCGTGACCAGCGGCTCGCGGATGAGCTGCTGGTGCACCTTGTTCGGGAAGTACTCCTCGAGGGTGCGGCCGTTGAGCTTGAACTCACCGGTGCCCGGGACGACCCGCACGCGGACGACGGCCTCCTTGCGGCGGCCGACGGTCTGCGCGTTGCCGCCGGCGGCACGCGACGGACGCGGCGCGGCGGGGGTCTCGCTGGTCGCGACGGCGCCGGTCTCGGTCGCCTCGGTGGTCTCGACGACCTCGGGGGCCTCGGTCTCGGTGCTGGTCACAGACTGTTCCTCACTCACTGCGCGACCTGCGCGATCTTGGTGATCTCGCGCGCCTGCGGCTGCTGCGCGGCGTGCGGGTGCTGCGGGCCGGCGTACACCTTCAGCTTCTTCGCCTGGGCGCGGCCGAGCTTGTTCTTCGGCAGCATGCCCTTGACGACCTTCTCGACAAGGTGCTCGGGCTTGGTGTCCAGCAGCTCGCCGAACGAGCGCTTCCGCAGACCGCCCGGGTAACCGCTGTGCCGGTACGCGAACTTCTGCTCGCGCTTGTTACCGGTGAGCGCGACCTTCTCGGCGTTGACGATGATGACGAAGTCACCGGTGTCCACGTGCGGGGCGTAGGTCGGCTTGTGCTTGCCGCGCAGCAGCGTGGCGACCTCGGTCGCCAGCCGTCCGAGCACGACATCCTCGGCGTCGATCACGTGCCAGGCACGAGTGACGTCGCCGGGCTTGGGGCTGTACGTGGGCAAGGGTCTACCTCGTCGTCAACATTGCGTGTGGGTTCTGTGCGGGCCTAGCGCTTACGCGCCGCAGCGCACAACGACATATGAAGATACCCCCACGGTCACCGCACCCGCGCATCGGGGGTGGTGGAAGCGCCCATACTAGGCTCCGGGCGGCCCGGACGCAGCCGGGATACTACCGGAGTTTTCCCGCCGAAGCGCCTGCACGCGCCACCGCGACACGCGAGGATGGGGCCATCCGGGCGACACAGGCGAGCAGGGGACGGCATGAGGAAACGACCGACGGCGATCTTCGTCATGGGCGCCCTGCTGGCACTGGTGGTCAGCGCGTGCGGCCAGGCGAAGGCGGGCACCGCGCTGCCGAAGGGCGACGACGCGGCCGACTACGTCGGGGCCAAGTTCGAGCAGGTGATCGGCAAGCTCGGTGACGCCATCACCGACTCGCGCGACGTCACCAACTCGCTGGACGCCTACTTCAAGTTCGACGACAAGTGGATCCACAGCACGGTGACGTCCGCGCGCACCGGCAGCCCGGAGAGCCGGGTGGTGCGGCACCGGTCGCAGAAGAACCCGGACGAGATCATCGACACGTACACGCCCGCGGACGGCACGGTCGAGTACACCTACCTCGGCCCGCTGTACGTGCAGAAGGGCGTCTCGCCGACGGCGTGGGTGTCGATGGCGAAGCCGGAGGGCGGCGGCCTGCTCGTGCCGTGCGCCTGGGGTGGCGTGCTGACGCCGTGCCGGATGGCGGACTCGACCGTGGACGCGTACAAGGCCGACAAGCGGGCCGTCCGCGGGGCGAAGAGCCTCGGCGACGGCAAGACCGCGCTGACCGTGAACGTGCCGTTCGGGGTCTTCGTCGAGAACCGGGTCGAGATCCTGCCGCCGAGCCTGACGAGCCAGATCGGGCCGGAGCTGAAGAAGGCCGCGGTCCCGGCCACGATCACCCTGAACCCGGACGGCAACCTCGCCTCCTTCGTGATGGAGGCCAAGTTCGCCGGCGACGGCCACCAGCTCGAGCTCAAGTACGACTTCCGGTTCACCGGCAAGGCGAGCCTGCAGGACATGCCGAAGCTGCCGGACGCGAACCAGATCACGGCGCTGCCGGACCAAGCCGCGAAGGACGCGTTCTACCAGCGTCTCGGCGAAGCGCAGGGCAGTTGAGCGTGACCACGACCCGAGGTGATCTCCGATGACAGCACCGTCTCAGCCGCCTGACCCGCAGCAGCAGCCGCAGCAGCCGCAGTGGTGGCAGCCGCCTGCTGCCGGGGCCGCGCCGCAGCCCGGCGCAACACAGCCCGGCGCAACACAGCCCGGAGCGGCCCAGCCCGGTGCGTGGCAGCCCGAGCAGCAGGCGACCGGCCCGCACTCCGGGCAGTGGCAGCAGCAGCACGCCGACCCGGGCGCGGTGTCGGGCTCCTACACCGGCCAGTGGCAGCCGGGGCAGCCGTCGGGCTCGTTCTCCGGGCCGTGGCAGCCGGGCCAGCAGAGCGGACCGTGGCAGCCGGGGCAGCAAAGCGAGCCGTGGCAGCCGGGGCAGCAAACCGAGCCGGGGCAGCAGAGCGGGCCGGGGCAGCAGAGCGCGCCGTGGCAGGCCACTCCGTCGCAGCCGACGCCTGCCCAGCCGATGGCCGCTCCCGGCCAGGGGGCGCCGCCGCAATCGCAGTACGGGGGCGGCTTCCAGCCGTCGCAGTACGGCGGCCTGGGCGCTTTCCCAGCCGAGCCGGCGAAGAAGCCGAAGTCGAAGAAGCCGGTGCTGATCGCCGGCGCGGCTGTCCTCGTGCTCGCCCTCGGTGGCGGTGCGGCGTGGCTGCTGGGCGCGTTCCGCGGGGACGTGCTGGACCAACAGTCCCTTCAGGACGGTGTGGTCAAGGTCCTCAACGAGAACTACGGCGAGCCCGACGTGAAGAACGCGCAGTGCCCGGCGAACCAGGCCGCGCAGAACGGCACGACGTTCGACTGCACGGTGACCATCGGCGGGCAGCAGAAGAAGGTGACCGTGCGGGTGCTCAACGACCGGCCGGACTACGAGGTCGGCGCCCCGCACTGAGTTTTCCCTGCCCCAAAGGGCCCTGCTGCTCAAAAGAAAACGGCGGGCCCCGCACCGGAGTGCGGGCCCGCCGTGGTTTCCGGGGTTACCGGCTCAGAACAGGCCTTCGACGGCGCTGTCCGTGGCCTGGTAACCGTCGGCGATCGACGGCAGGGCGGACGCGATCTGCGCCAGAACCTGCTTCAGGTCCTCGAACTTCTGGTCCCAGGTGCGCTGGGCCTGGTCGTACTGCTCCTTCGCGGAACCGGTCCACGTGGTGGTCAGCGGACGCAGGTCGTCCTTGAGGCGGTCGAACGCCGCCTGCAGCTCGCCCCCCGTCGCGGTGCAGTCATCCGCGGCCTGGCGGATGGTGGCGTAATTGACGACAATGCCGGCGCCATCAGGCATGGCTTACTCCTTTTGAGCTGAAGATGAGAGGTGGTGGGAAAGGATTCGGGAGGTGCTCAGCCGAGGGCGTCGAAGCCGCGGTTCACGGCGCCGAGGATCTCCTGCTGCTGCTGCTCGGAACGCTCGTACTTGGAGCCGGCCTCGCGGAGCAGCTCACCGATGCGCTGCAGCGCCTGGTTCATGCCGCGGGCGTCCTCGTCGAACCGCAACATCACGTTGTCGAACGCCTTCTGCGCCTCACCCTGCCAACCGGCGCGGGTGGCCTCGATGCGGTCGCGCAGCGTCGAGAGGTTCTGGTCCATCTGGGCGCGAACCTCGGTCACCCGGCCTTCGGCCTCGGTGAACTGGGCGACTGTCCCTTGGAATCCCTGTCCGGCGCTCATACCGGAACCCCCTTCATAAGAGTGGTGGTTGTCCGTACCAAGCTTGTTCGTTCGTACGGCCCTACGACGCAGACACTGCCACGTCCGGTTCCCTCGTGTCGTGGTTTGCCCGGAAGTAGTTGCTTGCGTTAACGCTCCCCGCGGGAACCGGTCGCCACCGGTATCCGGGAAGCTCCCCGAACCGGTGGCGCGTCACCCGGAAAAGCGTTCCCCACCAGGGGGATTAGCACGCGCACAGCAACCGGCGACCGGATTTCACTGATCGCGCTGCATGATTCGCATCTGGGAAAAGTCCTCATCCTCATCACCCGATCGAGGGGTTCGCGCGGCAGGTTGCGAACGCGAAGGAACCGGATCGGGAACCGCGGGAACCGGATCGGGAACCGCCAGTCCCCGGGCGCGGCGGAACCGTTCGGCGGCCGCGCGCAGCGTGCCCGGCGTCGGGTCGCCGGACTTCGTGCCGCGCCCGCTCTGCTTCAGCAGTTCGGCGTTCTCGCTGTGCCGCCGGTGGCTGCGCGCGAGGGCGTTCCCGGCGACGCGCCGCGAATGCGTCACCGCGTCCTGGCCGATCCGCTTGAAGGACGCTGCAGCGCTCTCGAATTCTTCGGACGGCACCGCGTGCCCTCCTCTCAGTTGAGGATTTCGACCGTGCGCACAGCCTGCTCGCAAGCCGCGGCAACCCGCGCCCGCAGCGGGGCCGTGGCGTACTGGCAGCCGACGTGGACGCGGATCCGGCCCTTCGCCACGACGTACCAGTCGACCTGGAGGTCGGGCCGGTCCGGCTTGCTCTCGTGGTACCCGATCACCGTCTTCCCGGCGTAGGACAGGCTCGGGTTGAACGCGCTCCAGCGCTCCGGTTTGCCGGCGGCGAGCCGCCGGAGCTCCTCGACGAGCTTCTGCGGGTCGGCCGTCGCGTCGTAGTCCATGACGTACTCCTGCACGACCACGAGGTCGTTGCCGTCACGGGACTCCTGCGGGTGGATCACGACCTGCTTCTCGGCGACCCGGTCGTCGGTCTGGACCCAGTCCTCCGGGGCGACGAACTTGAAGTCGTACGCCGAGAGCGTCCGGCCGCTCTCGGCCCCGGAGCCGCGGAACACCGCGAACCCGGCGACGACGAGCGCGGCCACGACGACCACCGCGACCGCGACGATCCCCGCGAGCTTCCGGCGGCTCTTCGCGGCAGGCTCGGGCGCGGGCCGGGCGCCGGTGGCCGGGCCCGGCGGGTTCGGCCGGCCGGGCGGCCCGGCGGGCGGGGACCACGGCCGGGCCACCGGCTGGCCGGACGGCGGTGACGGCGGGGGCACCGGGCGGTTCGGGAACCCGGCCGGCGCGGGCGCCGGGGTGTGGGGCGGCCCCGGACGCCGGCCGGCGTCACCGGGGCGCGGGGCGACGTCGCCGGGGCGGACGACCTCCGTGCGCTGCGCCGCCGGGTTGTGGGCCCCCGGGCCGGGCGCGGCACCCAGCCGCGCCATGGCTTCGCCGGGCAGCGCGCCGGTGCGGTCCGGGTCCACCAGCACCGCCCGCAGCGCGCCGCGCGCGACGACCGTCTCGGGCTGGTCGAGGCTCGTCGGCACGACCCCGGTGCGTTCGTGGACCAGCCGCGAAATCATCGGGATCCGGCTCGAACCGCCGACCAGGAAGATCGCCGTGAGCTGCTTCGGCCGCAGGCCGGCGTCGCCGATCGCGGCGACGGTGAGCTCGACGGCCCGGCCCAGCGGCGCCGCGATCAGCCGTTCGAGGTCCTCGCGCGTGACGTGCGCGTCGGCGAACGGCGGCGGCATCGGCACGTCGGTGTAGGCGTGCCGCGACAACGTCTCCTTCGCGCCCCGCACGTCTTGCCGCAGCACGCGGCGACGGCGCCGGTCGGCCAGCTCGCGGCCTTCGACGAGCTCGCGCCAGGCGTCCGGGTCGGCGGCGCCGACCAGGGAGCCGACGTGCTCCAGCAGCGCCTGGTCGATGTCCGCGCCACCGAAGCCGGGGTCGCCCCGGGTGGCGAGCACCTGGAAACCGCCGCGCTGCGGACGGCCGGCCCGGTCGCGCGCGGTGTCCGGCGGCAGCCGCCGCACCACGCTGACGTCGACCGTGCCGCCGCCGAGGTCGAGCACCGCGAGCGCGTCGCCGGGGCGGCCGCTGAACTCGACGGTGCGGTCGTTCGTCACGTCCTGCGGCGCGAACGTCGCCGCGTGGTACACCGCCGCCGCGACCGGCTCCGGCACGAGCGCGACCTCGCGCGCCAGCCCGCCCGCGGCCTGCCGCAGCAGCCGGGTGCGGATCGCGCCCCAGTCCGCGGGGTGGGTCAGCACGAGCAGGTCGACCTCGGCGTCGCCGGCCAGGCGGCGTGCTTCGGACACCGCACGCCCCAGCACGGCGTGCACGACGTCGGTGACCCGCAGGACGTTCTCGCCGAGCAGCAGCTCGCCCTCGTCGATCCGCCGCTTCGGGTTCGGCTCGTACCGCGACGGGTCGACGGCCGCCTGCCGCTCGGCCTCTTGGCCTACGAACAGCGTGCCGTCCGCGGCCGCGTACACCGCCGAGGACATCAGCGGCTGGCCGTCGATCACCACGACCTGCGGTTCGCGCCCGTTGACCGAGGCGACGACGCAGGTGCTCGATGTCCCGAAGTCCACCGCAACCCGGACCGTCACCAGCAGCTCCCGAAAACAACACAGTCGATGTTCGCGCTCCACCGGGACGCGCCCTCGGGGAGGAACCTACCCACCTCGCCGAGAGCGCGTCCGGCCGACGTCGTCAGTCGGGCTGGATCCACGACACCTGGATCAGCTGCTTGCCGTTCTTCCGGGTCAGCAGGTTGCCCCGGCCCGGCGGCATCGCGCTCGCCTTGATGTTGCCGACCAGCGCGCCTTCGTCGCGCGAGCCGTTCATCACCATGCCCGGGGCCGCGATCTCCTTGAGCTTGCCGATGATCGGGTCGTACATCGCCTTGCTCGCGCCACCGGTGCGCCGCACGACGACCAGGTGCAGGCCGACGTCCTTGGCCTGCGGCAGGAAGTCGGAGATCTTGCGCAGCGGGTTGTTCGTCGACGTGGCGACCAGGTCGTAGTCGTCGACGAGGATGAACAGCTCCGGCCCCTTCCACCAGGACCGCGTCTTCAGCTGCTCCTGCGTGACGTCCGGGCCCGGCAGGCGGCGCGTCATCGAGTTGAAGACGTCGCCGACCATGCTCTCCAGCTGCGCGGACGAAACCGCGTACCCGAGGAGCGAGTCGCCCTGGATGAAGCCGAGCATCGTGCGCCGGTAGTCGACCAGCAGGATGAGCGCTTCCTTGGCGGTGTAGCGCTCCGAGATGCCCCGGGCGATCTGCCGCAGCAGGTTCGTCTTGCCCGACTCGCCGTCCGCGAAGGCGTAGAAGTGCGGCTCGGCGTTGAAGTCGATGTAGATCGGCTGCAGGTCTTCCTCGTTGACGCCGATCGGGATCAGCTTCGAGTCCCGCGCGGTGTCGAGCTTGAGCACGTCCTCGTAGGTGATCAGCTCCGGCAGCAGGCGGACCTGCGGCGCGACGCGGCCGCGCCAGGCGCCCTTGATCTTCGCCACCGCGTCGGCCACGCCGGCCGCGATCGTCTCCGGGTCGCTGGAGCCGTCGATCCGCGGGAGGCCGCCCAGCATGTGCAGCTTCTCGCGGGTCAGGCCGCGGCCCGGCCGCCCGGCCGGGATGTTGACCGCGACGCGCCGGTCGATGTCGGACTCGGTCGGGTCACCGAGGCGCAGCTCGAACCGGGTGCCCAGCATGTCCTTGATCGCCGGGCGGATGTCGGCCCACCGGTTGGCGGCGATGATGACGTGCACGCCGTAGGACAGACCCTGCGTGGCGAGCCGGGTGATCGTGGTTTCCAGCTCTTCGAAGTCGTCGCGCAGGGCGCGCCAGTTGTCGACGATCAGGAAGGCGTCGCCGAACGGGTCCTGGTCCGGCCGGATCTCCCCGCGGCGCTTGCGGTTGCGGAACTCGGTCATCGAGTCGATGCCCATCGCCCCGAACCGGCCTTCGCGCTCGGTGAGCAGGGTGGTCAGCTCGGCCACGATCCGGCGGGCCTTGTCCGGCTCGCGCCGGGCCACGGCCACGCCACCGACGTGCGGCAGGTCGGCCAGACCGGCCAACGTGCCACCACCGAGGTCGAGGCAGTAGAACTGCGCCTCTTCCGGCGTGTGGGTCAGCGCCATCGACATGATCAGCGTCCGCAGCATGGTGGACTTGCCGGTCTGCGGGCCGCCGACGATCACGCCGTGGCCCGCCGCACCGGAGAAGTCCGCCCACAGCGGGTCGCGCCGCTGCTCGTACGGCCGGTCGATGATGCCCAGCGGCACCTGCAGCCGCCCGTTGCCGAAGTAGCCCACCGGGGACAGGCCCCGGTCGTCGGTCGGGTTCAGGTTGGGCAGCAGGGTGTCGAGCGAGTTCGGGTCCTTCAGCGGCGGCAGCCACACCTCGTGCGCCGGCGGGCCCTGGCCGACCAGGCGCGAGACGATGACGTCGAGCTCGCTGGGTTCGACCGCCTCTTCCGACTGCCGCTGCTGTTCCTGGACCGGCGCCTCGATCTGCTGCGGCTCCGGCTCCTTCGGCAGCTCGACGAAGTCGGGGACGAACAGCTGCGGCCGCTTGTCCGCGCGGACGACGGTTGCCGCCGGGCCCGCCACCTTGAGGCCGGCCGGCCGGTACGGGCCCGAGACGTAGGACGCCTTGAACCGCACCAGCGTCGAGGTGTCGTACTTGAGGTAGCCACCACCGGGGACCGACGGCAGCTCGAACGCGTCCGGCACGCCGATCGCGGCGCGGGATTCCGCCGCCGAGAACGTCTTCAGGCCGATCCGGTACGACAGGTGCGAATCGAGGCCGCGCAGCTTGCCCTCTTCGAGGCGCTGCGAGGCGAGCAGCATGTGCATCTGCAGCGACCGGCCCAGCCGGCCGATGGCGACGAACAGGTCGATGAAGTCCGGCTTCGCCGACAGCAGCTCGGAGAACTCGTCACAGACGATGAAGAGCGCGGGCAGCGGGTCGAGGTCCGCGCCGTTTTCGCGCGCCTTCTCGTATTCCCAGACGTTCTTGAAGTTGCCGCCGTTCTTCAGCGCTTCCTGCCGCCGGTTCATCTCGCCGGCCAGCGCGTCCTTCATGCGGTCGACCAGGGTGACCTCGTCCGCGAGGTTGGTGATGACCGCGGAGACGTGCGGGGCCTTGTCGAGGCCGAGGAACGTCGCGCCACCCTTGAAGTCGACGAGCACGAAGTTCAACGTCGAAGACGAGTGCGTGGCCAGCAGGCCCAGCACCAGCGTGCGGAGGAACTCCGACTTACCGGAACCGGTGGCGCCGATGCACAGGCCGTGCGGGCCCATGCCCTCGGCGGCGGCTTCCTTGATGTCGAGCTCGACCGGCTGCCCGTACTCGCCGACGCCGAACGGCACGCGGTAGCGGTCGCGGATCGGGCGGGGCCGCCACGCCTGCTGGACGTCGAAGGTCATCGGGTCGCCGGGGATGCCGAGCAGCTCCAGCAGCGACGGGTTGGACAGCAGCGGCTCTTCGTCACCGACGTCCTGTCCCCCGGCACCGCCGACGCGGTACGGCGAGATGAGCCGGGCCAGGGACTCGGTCTCGACCAGGCTGAGGGTGTCCGGCCTGCCGAACCACTCGACGCCGCCGGCACTGCGCGCGCCGAGCCTGTCGGCCTCGACGACCAGCCGCAGGCCGCGGCGGGCGGCGAGGTTGCCGAGGGAGTCGGACAGGTCGATCAGCGTGACGCCGACCAGCCCCTCCTCCAGGACGATCTGCTCTTCGCGGGTGACCTCGGCGTCGTCGATGATGATGACGACGTGCGGCTGGTCCGGCGCCGGCGTGGCGTTGCGGGAGAAGCGCTGGCGGTCACGGAGTTCTTCGTCGAGCCAGTCTTCGATCTGGGCCAGCGAGCCTGCCATCATGCGGAGCTGGCCGATGCCGTCGGACAGCGTGGGGTGCTGGACGTGCGGGAGCCACTTCGCCCACTCCCACTCCTCCTTCGCCCGGCCCGCGGTGGCGACCGCGATCAGGACGTCGTCGGGGCTGTGGAAGGAAACCAGCTGCGCGAGCATGGCGCGGGTGAGTCCGCGGGTCAGCGTGCGGTCGCCCTGCATGCTGACCGCGGCGAACCCGCGGAGGGTGATCTGCGTGGGCAGGTCGGGGACGATCGAGTGCGCGCGCACGAACCGGCGCAGCGCGAGGGTGGCGATCGGTTCCAGCTCGTCGACGGGCCCGGTCTGGGGCGGGACCAGCCGCGTGGCGAGCCGGTGCGAGCTGCGCCCGACGCGCAGGTGCAGGAAGTCCTGGTCGTTCTGCCGTCGTTCCCACATCCGGCGGCTGGCGGCCAGCGACCAGAGCGACTGCGGGTCGGGGTGCACCCATTCCAGGGCGGCGCGCTGGTCGACCATCGCCTCGCGGGCGCGGTCGCGCATCTGGCCCAGGTAGCGCAGGTAGTCCTTGCGGTCCTCGTCCATCTCGGCGCGCTTGGCGCCGCCGCCCTTGCCGCCACCGCCCGCCATCATCCCGAGCGTCCCGACGACCATCATGCCGCCCATGGCCATCATCATCGGGTTCCGGTTGCTGGCCTGGAACATGAAGACCATCATCCCGAGCGACGCGACGATCATGACGACCGGAAGCGCCTTCATCACGATGTTCCCGGGGATGACCCGGGGCACCTCGGGCGGCGGCTCGAGGTGCACCTCACCGCCCGGCGGCCGCGGTGCCGCCAGCCGCGGCGACTTCTTGAACTGCAGCGTGCTCATCGAAGGACCCCTCATTCAAACTCGACGATGGCGGCCACCGCTTGGTGCGCGACCAACCTATCGAACGCCTCCGTGGAATTCCGCCGGATGCCGGAACCGCCCGGTAACGCTGTCTCATCGTCGTGGAGCGAGTGTACGGCCCGGCACCGACAGTAATCCCCGGTTCGTGCCTCTGAGCTGCTGTTGCCGGTGATTTTCGGACGTTCGATGATGTCGGCACCGGGGTTCGGTATAAGTTCCCCCGGGAGCAGTCTCATCAGAGCGGGGGCAGTGCAGTGGCTACGGGCACGACAGTATTCAGCAGGGTGACGGTCGTCGCGCCGTCCACCCGGATCGACGTGGCGCTGCCCGCCGACGTCGCGGTGGCCGATCTGCTGCCGATGCTGCTGGACATGGCCAAGGAGACCTCGCCCGACGGAGGCGCCCGGCACGGCGGCTGGGCGCTGGCGAAGCTCGGCGACGCCCCGCTCGACCCGAGCCGCACCCTGGCCTCGCTCGGCGTGGTCGACGGCGAGCTGCTCCAGCTGCGCAAGCGCAACGAAAACCCGCCGCCGCCGCTGTACGACGACGTCGTCGACGCCATCGCCGAATCCTCGCCGGACAGCTTCCGGCCGTGGACGAAGGAGACGGCGAACCGGTTCGGGCACGTCGCGGGCGGGCTGGCGCTGTTCGCCGCCGCCGTCGCGCTGTTCATGAGCGGCTCCTTCTACGGCGGCAGCGCGCTCGGCGCGGCCATCGCCGGCGGCATCGGCGCGATCGCCTGCGTCGCGGTCGGCGCGACCCTCGCCAAGGGCTACCAGGCCGAGCCGACCGGGGTGCTGATCGCCGCGGCCGGCGGCCTGCCGCTGGCCTTCGTCAGCGGCTTCTACATCGTGCCGGGCCTTTCCCTGCGGGCGAACCTGCTGCTCGGCGCGGTCCTGGTGATCATCGTCGCCTCGGTCTGCATCATGGTCATCGGCGCCGGCATCACGACGTTCATCGCCGCGGCCACCGCCGGCACCTTCGGCGCGCTGGCCTTCCTGTTCGGCACGCTCGTCGCGCACCCGGCCGCCGGCATCGCGGCCGGCACGGTCGCCGTCGCCCTCGCCTGCATCTCGATCCTGCCGCGCGCCACGATCTGGCTCGCGAAGCTGCCGCTGCCGCACGTCCCGAGCAACGCCGAAGAGCTGAAGGAAGACTCCGGCTTCCCCGACTACCGGGCGATCGAGCGCCGCACGGCGATCGCGCACAACTACATGACCGGCCTGATGGTCGGCTGCGGTGCCACGGTGGCGATCTCGGCGATCATCGCGGCGACCGCGCCCGGCGCGTTCGGCATCATCCTCGGCGTCGTCGCGACGCTCGTCCTGCTGCTGCGCGCCCGCGCGTACGCCAACGGCAGCCAGGCGATCGCCCTGCTCACCACCGGCCTGGTCTCGGCCACCGGGATCGCGGTCGGCTGGCTCGTCTCGGCGAGCGCGCAGAACCGCCTGCTCTACGTCTTCGGGCTGCTGATCCTGCTCGCCGCGGGCGCGCTCGTGGTCGGCGTGATCTTCCCGAACCAGCGGTTCTCGCCGCCGCTGCGGCGCACGGTGGAGATCATCGAAGCGATCTGCATCGCCTCCGTGCTGCCGCTGGCCCTCGGGGTGATGGACCTTTACACCACCCTGCGGCACCTGAACTTCAAGTGACCGGATCGGGTGAATCTCGGATGGCAGCAGGACGCCGTTTCGGCGCGACCCGGCGAACCACGACGGCCCTGATCGCCGGCACGCTCGGCGTCCTGGCCCCGCTGGGCGCGACGATCCCGGCGCAGGCCCAGACCGCCCCGGCCGACGGCTACTTCGCGACGCCGCCCCCGGTCGACATGGGCAAGCTGATCCCGGATTCCCGGCAGCCGGACAAGAAGTACAAGAAGTCGAAGGCCTGCGTCCAGCGCAGCACCCTCGGCCAGAACATCGTGCTGAAGAACCGGCCGTGGGGCCAGGACTACCTGCAGATCGCGAAGGCGCAGGAGATCGTCAAGGCGGCCACGGGAAGCGCCGGGGGCGGCGTCCGGGTCGCGGTCGTCGACACCGGCGTCACCCAGCACCCGTGGTTCCAGAACCGGGTGAAGTCCGGCGGCGACTACGTCGCGAAGCCGGACGGGAAGCAAGAAGGCCTCGAAGACTGCGACGGCCACGGCACCGAGGTCGCCGGCATCATCGCGGGCAAGCCGGACAACCCGGAGGTCGGGTTCATCGGCGTCGCCCCGGACGCGACGATCGTGTCCTACCGCCAGCTGAGCGAGAACTACGAGCCCGACACCTCGACCCAGGCACCGCCGCCGTCGAGCAGCACCGGGGGCACGCCGCCGTCGTCGAGCACCAGCCCGCCGCCGGGTGGTGGCGGGGGCGGTGCCGAAGGCGATGGGACGTCCCCCGGGCAGTCCAACGGCGGGCGCCAGCTGGAGAAGGCCGGCACCGCGGGCACCCTGAAGACGCTGGCCGAGATCATCCGCGGCATCGCCGAGCGGAACGAGGCCGACATCATCAACATGTCGGTCGACAACTGCCGCCCGGCGACCGGGTCGATCACCGAAGGCGAGCAGCAGGTCCAGGCCGCCGCCCGCTTCGCGGCGCAGCGGGGTGTCGTGATCATCGCCGCCGCGGGCAACGCGACGGACACCTGCCCGCAGAACGACCAGCCGGACGCGCGGAAGCCGAAGACGATCGTCACGCCGCCGTGGTTCGCCGACGACGTGCTGTCCGTCGGGGCGATCGACGAGTTCGGCAGCGTGGCCCCGTTCAGCGTGCACGGCCCGTGGGTCGGCGTCGCGGCACCGGGGACGCAGATCATGTCGCTCGACCCCGCCGAAGGCTCCGACGGCCTGGCGAACCTCACGTTCGAGAACGGCGACAAGGCCAGCCCGATCCAGGGCACGAGCTTCGCGGCACCGTACGTGTCGGGGCTCGCGGCCCTGGTCAAGGCCAAGTACCCGAGCCTGGACGCGAAGGGCATCATCAACCGGATCAAGGAGACGGCCCAGCACCCGGCGGCGCCGGGTGGGCGCGACAACTTCGTCGGCTACGGCGTCATCGACCCGGTGGCCGCGCTGACCCAGAGCCTGCCCTCCGAGGTGGGCAACCTGGCGCCGATGCCGGGCCCGCAGCTCGCCCAGCTCCCCCCGGCCAACGACCGCAGCCCGACCCCGGTGATCGTGGCGCTGGCCGGCACGGGCGGCGGCCTGGTGGCGTTGCTGATCACCCTGTTCGTGATGCGGACGATCCGCCGCAACCGGCCCGAACCCACCGGCCGCTGAGGCCTTACTTCGCGGGCGGTTTCTTCTGCTGCGGGTTCTCGTCCTCGCCGATCACCGGCGGGGCGACCAGGCCGGGCTCGCCCAGCAGGTCCGACGACTTCGTGACCGGGCGCGTCTTCGACGGGCGGCGCGCCTGGCCGCCGCCCCCGAAGGCGCCGAAGCCCATCATCGGCATCATCGGGACGCCGCCCGACGTGCTGTGCCGGTCCTCTGTGGACGGAGCGGGCTGCGGGTCCGCGGGGTGGTCGGGATCGGTCGGACCGGCGCCCGTGTGCCGCCCCTCCGCCGGGCCGTCGGCCGAGGACGGCGTCATGACCTCGTCGGTGGAAGCCGGCGCCGAGGCAGACGCCGCCGCGGTGGCCTGCTCGTCACCCTCGTTCAGCGCGTCGTCGTGCAGCTTGAAGCGTTCCGGTGGGTACCGGTGCCGGATCTCGATCGTGCGGGAGGCCGCGTCCGGGTCGTCGACGCCGTTGCACAGGCGGTCGAACGCCTCCATGACGTCGCGGGCCGTCTCGTGCAGGGCCTTCGCCGAGTCCTGGGTCTCCTGCAGCTGCGTCCGGGCCCGCTTCGCGCCGCCGGTCGGGAGCAGCATCGTCTCCGAGGTCAGCTCCGCCGCGTCCACCAGCACCTCGACCAGGTCGACGACGACGTGCCGCACGGTCGTCACCATCTCGTCGAGCGCGCCGGCCAGTGTCTCGAGGGCCTCGCGGAGGTCGCCGCCCGCCGCGCCGATCGAGCGGATGTACGCGACGAACGAATCCGCGTCGCGGCCGGCCCAGCCCGCGTCGAGCCGGCCGAGCTGGTCGTCCAGGCGCGCCGACACCTCGGCCGCGACGGACGCGGCCTGCCGCAGCCTGTCCGCTTCGGCGCCCAGGTCGGCCCAGCGGCCGAGCAGCGGCCGGAAGTACGTCTCGACCGGGTCGATCACGCCCAGCTGCCCCGACAGCTCCGTGAGGTACGCCAGGTACGGCTCGGCCGCCGCCGCGATGTCCTCGCCGGCCGGTACCGGCACCGAAGTCGTCATCACTCGAGCCGTCCGGCCCGCTTGATCAGCTCCGCGGCTTCCTCGTCCTGCCCGCCGTGGCGGACCGTCACCTGCCGCAGGGCCTCCGCGGCCGAGCGCAGCGCCTCGGCGCCGTCGGCCAGCTGCCGCCGCAACGCCCCGGCCGCGCGGCCGTACGACTCGCCGAGGCCGAGCTGCGCCCCCAGCGCCCCGTAGGACTCCGCGCCGACGTCGCCGCCGACCTCGGCCGCCGCCGCGTCCAGGTCGGCCGCGGCGGCGTCCGCCGTCTCGGCGTACCGGGCGACGACGACGCCGTCCATCTTCAAGCCGGCCACGGCACCTCCGCTCACGAGAAAGACCTACGAGCGTGGGACGCCCGCCGCCGGACGGCGGTTCCGCTCAGTTCCCGGCCGGTGCGGTCGGGGTCGGGTAGGCGCCGGCGTTCGGGTCGATCGGCACCGCGTCGAACTGCCGCAGCACGTCCTGGGTGTTCAGCGACGCCCCGGTCGGCAGCAGGCCGATGATCGACTCGGGCGCGGGCTGCCGGTTGTTCAGGCCGATCGCGTCCGCGGTCTGCGCGTCCGGGACGCTGTAGCGGACGCCCCGGTCGGAGATCAGCTGGATCGCGCCCTTGCCGAAGCTGGCCTTGCCGGTGGCGGACTGGACGACCGCGGCGAACCCGGGCTTGAGGTAGAAGCCGTTGAGCGGCACCCGGTTCGGGCCCGGCGTGGTCACCGCCATCGGGGCGAACTTGTCGCCGGTGCTCTTCTGGCCGGGCAGCTGCGTGTCGACGTACACCGAGGTGTGCGCGTCCTGGTCAGGGCCGGACCCGACCAGCGACCAGCCCAGGCAGGCGACCGACGAGTTCTTCGTCGCGTCGAGGACCGTCGGCACCGAGCGCGGGAAGTCGTCGACCGGGATGTAGTCCGGGTCGGTGGGCTGCAGGGTGCGCACGCCGGCGAGCTTGTCGAGCCCCAGCGTCTGGATGCTGCTGGAGCTGCCGTTCTTCGCGACGCGGATGATGTCGGCGACCGCGTTGGACACCCGCTGGATGCCGGTCGTGGTGATCGCCCAGTAGTTCAGGTCACGCTGGCCGGCCTGCTGCGTCGCGAAGACGTCACCGGCGGTCAGGCCGTCGAAGTCCGCCGGGGCCGGGCCGTTCGCGATCTTCGGCGGGGTCAGCTTCGCGACCTCGGGGATCGCGTTCAGCAGCCCCTGCGTGATCTTCCGCGGCGACGGCGGCAGCTGCAGCGCCGTCCGGACGGCGTCGTTCGGGTTGTCGACGTCGATCTCGGCACGCACGGTGTTGGCGTTCGGCCGGTTCCGGGAGCTCGGCAGCCGGTAGACGAGGTAGGTCTTCCCGTTGTCCGCCTTGGCCAGCAGCGCCTCGTTCTCGCCCAGCTCGGTGCCGAGGCCGCTCGGCGCGATGCCGCCGAAAACGTAGGTGTTGGTCCGGCCCGTGTCGGGGTTCGGCAACGCCGGATCGAGCTGAACCTGGTCGCAGACCGCCCAATTGGGGGTAATACGCTGGGAATCCGTCGGGATCAGCTGCGGACCGTCCGGAATTCCGGTGAGTTTGTCGCGCGGAATGTTCTTCAGCTGGTCGTCGGAAACGACCGTGGGATTCTTCACACTCGCCGGGCTCGCCGGGGCCGGGGCGGGTGCCCCGGTCGCGCCGCCCGCGCCCGGCTGTTTCTGCTGGGCCAGCAGCAGCAGCCGCGCCGACGCGAGGTTGAAGGTCGGGATGAGCTTCTTCGGGTTGCCCGCCACGACGTAGACCGTGCCGGACTGCTCGCCGATCACGATGTTCCCGGCCTCGGGCACCGACGGCGCCGGGCTGAGCAGGCCCCAGACGACGAAGACGATCATGCCGAGCGCGCCCAGCACGACACCCACGATCGTGGCCCGCGTGTGGGTGCGCATCGGGTCGTGCAGCATCACGGCGTCCCTGCGGACCAGCGCCGACTGCATCCGCCGTAGGACGAACTGATACGCCTGGACCTGAGACTTAGTCGTGGGTGTTGATGGCATTCTCGACCTACAGCTCTCCCCGTCGCGGTACGGTTCCGCAGGATAGCCGTACGGGGACCGTCTGGTGTGGGGTTTCTACCAACTCAAGCTAGTGTCGGGCACCCCGGGACCCGGCTTCCGGGTACGCAGCAAGCACGAGGGGAAGAGAAAGCGCGGATGTCCGTCACCACTCCTCCACGTCCGCCTGGCCCGCCCGGGCCCCCGCCGCCCGGTGGCCGTCCGCCGGGCCCGCCGCCGCGGCCGGGCAGACCCGGTGGCCCCGGTGGTCCTGGTGGAGTTCCCGGTGGGCCCGGTGGCGTTCCCGGCGGCCCGGGTGGTCCTGGTGGCGTTCCTGGCGCGCCCGGTGGTCCCGGCATGCCTCCTCGTGGTCCCGGTGGCCCTGGTCCCGGCGGACCGGGCGGCCCCGGCGGACGTCCTGGCGGCCCGGGTGGCCCCGGCGGTCCCGGCGGCGGTGGCCCTGGCGGTCCGGGTGGTCCCGGCGGCGGTGGCCCTGGCGGTCCGGGTGGTCCCGGCGGCGGTCCCGGCGGGCCTGGTGGCCCTGGCGGCGGTGGCCCTGGCGGCCCAGGTGGTCCCGGTGGCGGTGGTCCTGGCGGCCCGGGTGGCCCCGGCGGCGGCCCGCAGGGGCCCGACGACAGCGGTCCCGCCACTCCCCCGCCCGGCCCGGCCCGGGTGGCCCCGCCGGCGCGGCGCCGGTCCGCGGGCGTCACCCTCGGCCCGCTGCCCGTCGCGAACCTCGTCGTGCTCGAAGTCGGCCTCGCGATCGGTCTCGTCCTGCTCGCGATCGACATGTCGCTGAAGTACGTCGGCATCGGCATCGTCGGCTTCGCCCTGATCGTCGCGCTGCTGCGCCGGCGCGGCCGCTGGTTCACCCAGTGGGTCGGCCTGACGCTGCGCTACAGCTTCCGCTCGCACGACCGGGTGGCCAACCCGCTGCCGCCGAGCTCCGTCGAAGCCATGGCCGCCGAAGAGACCACCGTCACCGGCCCCGACGACGCCAGGGTGAACCTGCTGCGCATCGCCGTGCCCGACCTCGTCGTGGCGCACGGTGTCGACCACGAACGCCAGCAGGTCGGGCTCGCCTGGAACGACGGCACCTGGACGGCGGTGCTGCTCGTCGAGCCGGCCCCGGCGTTGATCACCCAGGCCGACGGGGCGCCGAGCCTGCCGCTGTCGGCGCTGGCGCCCTGCCTCGAAGACCGCGGTGTGGTCCTCGACTCCATCCAGATGATCTGGCACTGCTACCCGGGCAGCGCGGCGCTGCCGTCGGACTCGCCGGCACTCAGCTCCTACATGGAGGTGCTGGGCCCGCTGCCCGCGGCGGCGCGGCGGACGACGTGGGTGGCGATCCGGCTCGACCCGAAGCGGTGCCCGGCGGCGATCCGGGAGCGTGGCGGCGGCGTCGTCGGCGCCCACCGCGCGCTCATCGGCGCGCTGTCGCGGGTGCGCAACGCGCTGGAGTCCCAGGGTGTGCCGACGCGGCCGCTCGACCCGGACGAGCTGCTGCGCGCGAGCATCTCGGCCGCGGAGCTGACCGCCGTTGCCGGGTCGCCCACCAAGGTGACGCTGCAGGAACGCTGGTCCGGCGTGACCGCGGCCGGCATCGGGCACGCGAGCTACGCCATCACGGGCTGGCCGAAGGGCAAGGTCACCAGCAGCCTGAACGCGCTGACGAGCGTCCGCGCGCTGTCGGCGACGCTCGCGATGTCGATCTCGCCGGCGTCCGACGAGGGCAAGATCGGGCTGCGCGGCGTGGTCCGGTTGAGCGCGCGGAACCCGCGTGAGCTCGACGCCGCCGACCAGCGGCTGAACGGGCTGTCCGAGCGGCTGGGCGTGGACCTGACGCCGCTGCGCGGGCTGCAGGTGTCCGCGTTCGCCGCGACGTTGCCGATCGGAGGCACAGCATGAGGGAGCTTGCGCCCGAATCATCCAACACTGCGTCTTCGGCGAATGCCGCGCCGAGCGTTAGCGAGGTGTGCGCATGAGTTCGCGCGTCCGTGACGCCGGGCAGAACAGTGGCGTGGCACCGGAGTTCACGGTCGATCCCGCGCTGCTCGACGCGATCAGCCCGTCGGGTGACCGCGGGGGCATCGTGCTCGGCTCGGGCCTCAAGGGCGAGCCGCTGACGATCTCGGCGCTGCGCTCGACCCCGACCCGGATCGTGCTGGTCGGCGGGCTGTACCTGGCCCGCCAGGTGGCCATGCGGGCGATGGCGGTCGGCGCGTGGGTCGTGGTCGCGACCGGGCGCCCGACCGAGTGGCAGGTGCTGTCCCGGGCGGCGGGCAGCCGCGACGGGCGGCCGTCGCCGCTGGTGCAGATCCGCCGGCTCTCGCCGGTCGAGCTGCCGCGGCCGTCGGAGGACGCCCCGCTGCTGGTGGTGACCGACGGCGGCCCGACCCCGCAGGACCTGTTCCCGCCCCGCTCGCCCTGGCAGACGACGGTGTACGTGCTCCCGTACCTGCACCCGCAGGCGGGCGCGACGGCCAACGCGGCGGACCTGGTGCTGATGCAGCGCCTCCCGGCCGGCCAGGCCGAGCTGGCGGCCCGCATCTGGCGCCTGCCGCCCCAGATGATGCGCCAGCTGACGACGTTGCAGGACGACCAGGTGGTGGCCCTCGGCCGCAACCTGTGGCGCCCCCTGCGCCTGGTCACCACAGGCAAGGAGCAGCAGCTCCTCGGCCCAGTCCGCCGCGGCGACTGACTCATGTCATGAACGACTCTTTCATGACGTCTGGCGTCATGAAAGAGTCGTTCATGACATCGGGGTGCGGACGTTCCTCGTCTGCTCCGCGCGGGCCGCGAGTTCGGCGTCCGGCGGGTAGTCCACGCCGAGCAGGGTGAGGCCGTGGGCCGGGGCGACCGCGCTGTCGCGGATGCCGCTCTCCAGGACCTTCGACGGCCACGCGTCGGTGCGGCGGCCGTCGCCGACCAGCAGCAGCACGCCGACCAGGCTGCGGACCATCGAATGGCAGAACGCGTCCGCCGAGACCCGGACCTCCAGCAGGTGGTCGTCCACCCGCTCCCACTCGAGGCGCTGCAGCTCGCGGATCGTCGTGCCCGTGTCGCGCTGCTTGCAGTACGCCGCGAAGTCGTGCAGACCCAGCAGTTCCGCGGCCGCCGCGTTCATCGCGTCCGTCGACAGTGGACGGTTCCAGGCCAGCGTGTCGTGGCGGCGCAGCGGGTCCACGCCCCAGGGCGCGTCCGAGACGCGGTAGCGGTAGTGACGGCGGATCGCGGAGAACCGGGCGTCGAAGCCCGCGGGCGCGATCCGGGCGCCGAGCACGCGGACGTCACCCGGCAGGAGACGGTTCCAGCGGCCCACCATGCGGGTCAGGTCCGGGATGCCCTCGGGAGACACGGGAACGCGGCCTGAGGGCCCGGAAAGAGGCACCACGTCGACGTGGACCACCTGGCCGGTCGCGTGCACGCCGGCGTCCGTGCGGCCCGCCACGACGACGGACTTCGGCACGGCGGCCCCGGGCGGCTGCTTCCGCAGTGCCTCCTCCAGGAGGCCTTGGACCGTCCGGCGGCCCGGCTGCCGGGCCCAGCCCGAGAAGTCCGTGCCGTCGTAGGAGACGTCCAGGCGCAGACGAACGAGCCCGCCCTCCCCGGGGGGAGTGGCGGGCTCGTCCGGTGTCGAATCGGCCGTCAGGACGTCAGTCCTTCTTGGCGTCGGCGTCGGTCTCCTCCGAGGCAGGAGCCTCGGTGGTCTCCTCGGCCTTGGCCTCCTCGGCGGCGGGCGCCTCGGTGGTCTCCTCGGTCGAGGTCTCCTCGGCAGCCGGGGCGGCGGCCTTCTCGTCCTTGGCGAACTTGGTCTTGCGCGCGCGCTCGGCCTCGGACGTCACGGTCTTCTCGGCCACCAGCTCGATGACGGCCATGGCGGCGTTGTCGCCCTTGCGCGGCATCGTCTTGGTGATCCGGGTGTAGCCACCCGCACGCTCCGCGAAGTGCGGACCGATCTCGGCGAACAGCTTGTGCAGGACGTCCTTGTCACGGACGACCTTCTGCACCTGACGGCGGTTGTGCAGGTCGCCCCGCTTCGCCTTCGTGATCAGCTTCTCGGCCAGCGGGCGGACCCGGCGGGCCTTCGCCTCGGTGGTCGTGATCTTGCCGTGCTCGAACAGCTGCGTGGCCAAGTTGGCCAGGATCAGCCGCTCGTGCGCGGACGACCCGCCGAGCCGGGCTCCCTTGGTAGGGGTGGGCATTGGTTCTCCTAGTTCAGCTCACAGCGTCCAGGCACAAAGCCTCAGAGCTGCTCGGTCTCTGCGTAGTCCTGGCCATCGTCGTGGCCGTCCGAAATCCCGTCGGCGATGCTGCCGACACCCTCCGACCAGCCTTCACCGTCGTAGCTGGCGGCCGCCGCGGTCGGGTCGAACCCGGGCGGGCTGTCCTTCAGCGCGAGGCCGAGGCCGACGAGCTTGAGCTTGACCTCGTCGATCGACTTGGCGCCGAAGTTGCGGATGTCGAGCAGGTCCGCCTCGCTGCGCGAGACGAGCTCGCCCACCGTGTGGATGCCCTCGCGCTTGAGGCAGTTGTACGACCGGACGGTGAGGTCCAGGTCCTCGATCGGCATCGCGTAGGCGGCGATGGTGTCCGCCTCCTGCGGCGACGGGCCGATCTCGATGCCCTCGGCGTCGACGTTCAGCTCGCGGGCGAGACCGAACAGCTCCACCAGCGTCTTGCCGGCCGACGCGACCGCGTCGCGCGGCGTGATCGACGGCTTGGTCTCGACGTCCAGGATCAGCTTGTCGAAGTCGGTGCGCTGCTCGACACGGGTGGCCTCGACCTTGTAGGTCACCTTGAGCACCGGCGAGTAGATCGAGTCGACCGGGATCCGGCCGATCTCCGCGCCCGCCTGCTTGTTCTGCAGGGCCGGAACGTAACCGCGGCCGCGCTCGACGACGAGCTCGATCTCGAGCTTGCCCTTGCCGTTCAGCGACGCGATGTGCAGATCCGGGTTGTGCACGGTGACACCCGCCGGCGGCACGATGTCGGCCGCCGTGACCTCACCCGGGCCCTGCTTGCGCAGGTACATGGTGACCGGCTCGTCCTCTTCCGAGGACACCACGAGCTCCTTGAGGTTCAGGATGATGTCGGTGACGTCTTCCTTCACCCCGGGAACGGTGGTGAACTCGTGCAGCACGCCGTCGATGCGGATGCTCGTCACGGCCGCGCCCGGGATGGACGACAGCAGCGTGCGACGCAGCGAGTTGCCGAGCGTGTAGCCGAAGCCGGGCTCCAGCGGTTCGATGGTGAACCGGGAGCGGGTCTCGTTGACCGTCTCTTCGCCGAGAGCCGGCCGCTGGGAAATCAGCATTTCTTCCTAGTTCCTTTCCAGACGACGCCCGCCATATGACGTCGAAGGGATGGCGCGGCGGCGGCGCACCTGTCGCGCCGCCGCCCTGCGTCCGACGGTGCCGGACTACTTCGAGTAGAGCTCGACGATCAGCTGTTCCTGAACCGGAACGTCGATCTGCGCACGCTCCGGCAGCTGGTGGACCAGCACGCGGAGGTTGGACTGGACGACCTGCAGCCACGCCGGGATCGGGCGGTCGCCGAAGGACTCCTTCGCCGCGACGAACGGCAGCATGCCCATGGACTTCGGCCGCACGTCGATGATGTCCCACTTGGTGACCTGGAACGACGGGACGTTCACCTTCTGGCCGTTGACCAGGAAGTGGCCGTGGCTCACCAGCTGACGCGCCTGGCGGCGGGTGCGGGCGATGCCGGCGCGGTAGATCACGTTGTCCAGGCGGGACTCGAGGATCTGCAGCAGGTTCTCACCGGTCTTGCCAGGACGCCGGACGGCTTCCTTGTAGTACCGGACGAACTGACGCTCGAGAACGCCGTAGGTGTAGCGAGCCTTCTGCTTCTCCTGCGACTGCAGGAGGTACTCGGACTCCTTGATGCGCCCGCGGCCGTGCTGGCCCGGCGGGTAGGGGCGACGCTCGAAAGCCTGGTCGCCGCCGATGAGGTCAACCTTGAGGCGACGCGAAATACGCGTCGCGGGGCCGGTGTAACGAGCCATTTCTTCTTACTCCTCCCCGTTCCTCAGACCCGGCGCCGCTTGGGCGGGCGGCAGCCGTTGTGAGGCTGCGGGGTCACGTCCTGGATGGTGCCGACCTCGAGGCCGGCCGCCTGCAGCGAGCGGATCGCCGTCTCGCGGCCCGAACCCGGGCCCTTCACGAAGACGTCGACCTTCTTCATGCCGTGCTCGGCGGCCTTGCGGGCAGCGTTTTCGGCGGCCATCTGCGCGGCGAACGGGGTGGACTTGCGCGAGCCCTTGAAGCCCACGTGACCACTCGACGCCCACGCGATCACGGCACCGGTCGGGTCCGTGATCGAGACGATGGTGTTGTTGAAGGTGCTCTTGATGTGCGCGTGACCGTGCGCGACATTCTTCTTTTCCTTGCGGCGGACCTTCTTGGCCCCGGCCGCAGTACGAGACTTCGGTGGCATGTTCTGAGGGTTCTCCTGTTAGCGCGCGTTCTCTTGGTGAGCGGCGACCGCTTCGGCCTGGCCGCGCCGGATGATCGAACCGGCGTCGGTGTACAGGTTGCGGAGCGCCATCGGGCGGGCGTAGAGCGCCTTGGGCGAGACACAAGCCGAGCCGCGGCGGTGCACGCCACCCATCTGCACGACCTTCTTGCCCTGGACGCTCACTTCTTGCCAGCCTTCTTCTTGCCGGCGACCGTCTTCTTCGGACCCTTGCGGGTGCGGGCGTTCGTCTTGGTGCGCTGACCACGGACGGGAAGTCCGCGGCGCCAGCGAAGGCCCTCGTAGCACCCGATCTCGATCTTCCGACGGATGTCGGCGTTCACCTCACGGCGAAGGTCACCCTCGACCTTGAAGTTCTCTTCGATGTACGTACGCAGCTTCGCGAGGTCGTCATCGCTGAGGTCCTTGACGCGGGTGTCCGCGTTGAGCTCGGCAGCCTTGATGAGCTGCTTCGAGCGGGTACGGCCGATGCCGTAGATGTACGTAAGCGCGATCTCCAACCGCTTCTCGCGGGGGAGGTCTACGCCAGCGAGTCGTGCCATTGGCGCTGATGCTCCTTCTTCGGTTTCGTCTTCAGGTCTGCTCCCCGTCCGGTTCCGGGACCGACTCGCCTGTCGTGCCCTCGGCTTGCGCTTCGGGTGTCCCGGCCCCGGCCTGAAGCCCGGGGGTGGTCCGGCTCACGCGTGAGCCGGCAGGTGCGGGGAGGTTGGGTAAAGCCGTCAATCCACTCTGGTCGAGTGCTTGGCGATCAGCCCTGCCGCTGCTTGTGCCGCAGGTTCTCGCAGATCACCATGATCCGGCCGTGACGGCGGATCACCTTGCACTTGTCGCAGATCTTCTTGACGCTCGGCTGGACCTTCACGTCTTCTGCTCTCCTGCTTCTGAGCTGCTCTTCGTGATCACTTGTAGCGGTAGACGATGCGACCACGAGAGAGGTCGTAGGGCGAAAGCTCCACGACAACCCTGTCCTCCGGCAGGATGCGGATGTAGTGCTGCCGCATCTTGCCGCTGATGTGAGCCAGGACCTTGTGACCGTTCTCCAACTCGACGCGGAACATCGCGTTGGGGAGCGGCTCGACTACGCGGCCTTCGACCTCGATGGCCCCGTCTTTCTTCGCCATGTCCTCCGCTTTTCCTGTCGCTTTACTGCCTGCCGCCACACTGGTGATCATCATGAGCACTAGTGCTGGTTGGGTGGTGCGCCGGCACACCGGTGCCCGAGTCCCAGTAGACCGTGAATTCACGAGCGCGCAGGATCCGGGCGCGATAAGTGCGCCGACTTGACAGTGTACGCAACTCGTGTCGCGACCCCCAAACCGGGGGTGACCATGCTAAAGGAGCGTGCAGGTGGATGTGATGGCGATCACCACTTGTGGGTGAATCCCCAGCTCAGGAGTCCTCGGCGGCAGTGAGCACCCAGGGGCCGTCTTCGGTGATCGCGACGGTGTGCTCCCAGTGGGCCGCGCGGGAGCCGTCGGCCGTGACGACCGTCCAGCCGTCGTCCAGCTCGCGGGTCTCGCCGCCGCCGCCGGTGAGCATCGGCTCGATGGCCAGGGCCATGCCGGGCTTGAGCCGCGGGCCCTTACCGGGCTTGCCGACGTTCGGCAGGAACGGGTCCATGTGCATCTGGCGGCCGATGCCGTGGCCGCCGTACTCGACGATCATCCCGTACTCGATGCCGTCGTCGCGGCCCGCGCGCTCGGCGGCGGACTGCACGGCGTAGGAGATGTCGGTGAGCCGGCCGCCGGCGGTGACCGCCTCGATGCCGGCCCACATCGCCGCCTCGGTCGCCGCGGACAGCGCGAGGTCGGCGTCGGAGACCTTGCCGATGGCCAGCGTGACGGCGGAGTCGCCGTGCCAGCCGTCGAGGATGGCGCCGCAGTCGACGGAGATGATGTCGCCGTCGGCCAGCACCTGGGTCTTCGCCGGGATGCCGTGGACGATCTGCTCGTTGACCGACGCGCAGATCGACGCCGGGAACCCGTGGTAGCCCTTGAACGACGGCACCGCGCCGGCGTCCCGGATCGTCTGCTCGGCCAGCTCGTCGAGCTCGGCCGTGCTGACGCCGGGCTTCGCCGCCGCGCGGACCGCCGCGAGCGTGCGGGCGACGACGAGGCCCGCGGCCCGCATCGCCTGCAGCTCGTCCGGGGTCTTGACTTCGATCATGCGCCCACGGCGGAGCACTTGCAGAACACGCAATCCTCCGAGGTTCACGTGCGGTCGCGCAGCGCTTTCAGCACCCGGCCGGAGATCTCCTCGACACTGCCGACGCCGTCGACGGTCACCAGGATGTCGGCGTAGTACTCCAGCAGCGGCGCGGTGTCCGACACGTAGATCTGCTGACGGCGGCGGATGACCTCTTCGGTGTCGTCCGCCCGGCCGCGCGACATGAGCCGCGCGACGACGACGTCCTCCGGGACCTGGAGCTGGATGACGGCGTCGAGCGAGACGTCGGCGTCGCCCAGGATCTCGCCGAGGACCTCGGCCTGCTTGGTGTTGCGAGGGAAGCCGTCGAGCAGGAAGCCGACCTTGGCGTCCGGCTCGGCGAGCCGCTCGCGCACCATTTCGTTGGTCACCGAGTCGGGCACGAGCTCGCCCGAGTCCAGGTAGCGCTTCGCCTCCTGGCCGAGCGGGGTCTCCTGGCCGACGTGCGCGCGGAACAGGTCGCCCGTGGAGATGTGCGGGATGCGCAGCTGCTCCGACAGGGCCACCGCCTGCGTGCCCTTGCCCGCACCGGGCGGGCCGACGAGAACCAGGCGCGTCACTTCAAGAACCCTTCGTAGTTGCGCTGCATCAGCTGGCTTTCGATCTGCTTCACGGTGTCGAGGCCGACACCGACCATGATCAGCACAGCCGTGCCACCGAACGGGAAGTTCTGGTTGTTCCCGCTACCGGTCAGAGACAGGAAGAAGTTCGGAAGGATCGCGATGATGCCCAGGTAGAGCGAGCCCGGCAGGGTGATCCGGCCGAGCACGAAGCTCAGGTATTCGGCGGTCGGGCGGCCGGGGCGGATGCCCGGGATGAAGCCACCGAACTTCTTCATCTCCTCCGCACGCTCGTCCACGTTGAACGTGATCGTGATGTAGAAGTACGTGAAGAAGATGATCAGGCCGAAGTACAGCGCGATGTGCACCCAGCTGGACTGGTTCACGATGTAGTTCGTGATGAAGACCTGCCAGCCGGAGTCGGCGTTCGCGTTGCCGACGAGGCGGCTGATCAGGTCCGGCAGGTACAGCAGCGACGACGCGAAGATGACCGGGATGACGCCGGCCTGGTTGACCTTGATCGGCAGGTAGGTCGACGTGCCGCCGTACATCCGGCGGCCGATCATGCGCTTGGCGTACTGCACCGGGATCCGGCGCTGCCCCTGCTCGACGAAGATGACGCTGGCGATGATCACCAGGCCGAAGACGCAGACCATCGCCAGGCCGATGCCACCGGCGTTGCTGAGGATGTTGCCGCCCTCGACCGGGATGCGCGCCGCGATGTTCAGGAAGATCAGGACGGACATGCCGTTGCCGATGCCGCGCTCGGTGATCAGCTCGCCCAGCCACATCATGACGGCGGTGCCCGCGGTCATGGTGATGACGATGATCGCCAGCGAGTAGACGCTGTTGTCCGGGATGATCGGCTGGTCGCAGTCGGGGAAGAGCTGCTTGCGGTCCGCGAGCGCGACCACACCGGTGGCCTGCAGGATCGCCAGCGCGATCGTCAGGTACCGCGTGTACTGGGTCAGCTTGCCCTGGCCGGACTGCCCTTCCTTCTTCAGCTCCTCGAACCGCGGGATGACCACGGTGAGCAGCTGGATGATGATGCTCGCCGTGATGTACGGCATGATGCCGGTCGAGAAGAGCGACAGCTGCAGCAGCGCACCACCGCTGAACAGGTTCAGCAGCTGGTAGACGCCCTCCTGCTGCGCCTGGGAGCTACAGGCCTGTACGGCACCGTACGAGATGCCGGGCGCCGGAATGGTCGCACCGATTCGGTAAACCGCGACGATGGCTAGCGTGAACAGGATCTTCTTGCGTAGATCCGGCGTCGCGAGAGCCGAGCGGAAGGCGCTGAGCACGCGGGGGACCTCCTCGGCGTCGTCGGCTGTCCTAACCGACGATCGGCTTGGCCGGCACGGGGCCGGCGGGAACACACAGCACTACTGGCACGCAAGCCAGGAACGCTTCGGGGCACACTCGTCCCGAAGCGTGTCGCCGACTCTAACAGCTTCACAGGGCGTGTCCGCAGTCCGTGTGCGTTTTCCGTACCAAGGTTGCTCCGGCGGGTTGATCCACATCGCCGTCTTGGCCGTATTCCTTGACACTTGTGGATCAGGCGTTCGACGTCGCGAGCACGCCGGCCAGGCCGACGAGCACCACGCCGGTCCCCCGGTCGACGTTGCGCCGGGCCGTTTGCGACAGCTTGATCGTCTTCACGGCGGCGCCGGCCACGACGTAGACCGAGCCGGCCAGGAACTCGGCCAGCAGGTAGACCGCGCCGAGCAGCGCGATCTGCGTCGAAAAGGCGCCGTGACCTGGGTCGATGAACTGCGGGACGAAGGCGGTGAAGATCAGGATCGCCTTCGGGTTGGTGATGGCGACGCCGAACTCCTTGCGGGTGACGCGCCAGGCCGTCGTGGGCGTTTTCGGCAGCTCTTTCGGGGTGTTTTGGCCCCGAAAGGTGGACACCAGCAGGCGGAGGCCGAGGTAGAGCAGGTAGGCGGCACCGGCCCACTTGATGATCGTCAGCGCGGTCTCGGAGGCGGCCAGCAGCTGCCCCAGCCCGGCCGCGACGGCGGCGATCAGCAGGGTGAAGGCGGCCAGCCGGCCGCCCAGCCCGGCGAGGCCGTGGCGAACACCGTGCGTCATGCCGTGGTGGAGGCCGAGCAGGTTGTTCGCGCCGGGCGTAAGGGCGACGAGGACGGAGGCGCCGAAGAAGACCCACACGTGTTCACCGTAGCCGGGGGTCTTCGGGTTCCTCCGGTGGCAGGACGGTGATGGCGACCCCGGAGGGCGGCGTCGGGGTGTCGGCGTAGGCGACGGCCGGATCGGCCCACCCGGGAGCCCGGTTCGGCAGGTACGCCACCACGGCCGCACCGGCGGCCAGGACGGCGGCCGCGACCAGCAGCCACATGCCGGCGCCGGTGCTGACCTCCAGCGCGACTTCTTCACCGGCGATGGCGGCCAGCTCGAACCGGCCCATCCCGATGGTGGTGACGACACCGGCGGTGAAGACGGCCCCGGCCGAGAGCAGCCACCGGCTGAGCCCACGCTCCGGCCGCGAGAAGCCCGCGAAGGCGGCAACGGCGAGCACCACGATCGCCACGACGACCGGAATCCCGACGGGCAGCGCAGGCCGATCGGTCGGCGGCTGCCCGGTGACCTGGATGCGGTTGCCCCAGGCGGTCTGGGTGATCGTCAGGCGGGCGTCGACGAAGCCCTGGCGGAAGTCGAGCTCCTGGAACATCTGGAAGAGCGGGAGGAAGCAGCCGCCGACGGCCAGGAGGGCGGCGACGGCGGCGAGGAAGGGTGGGCCGAAGCGGAACCAGGGGGAAGGTGCGGTGGGCGCTGGTGGCGGTGCGGCTTGGGGGGCCGGCGGGAGTGCTGGTGTGGGGATGCCGGGTATTTCGGCGACGGGGAAGGGCAGGGGTGGGGGCGCGGTTTCGGCGGGGAACAGCGGTGGGGCGGTGAGCGGGGTGGCCGCCGCGGGGAAGGCCAGCGGGTCCACAGGCGACCGTGCGCCCTCCGCCGACGAGAGCGGCGAATCAGCGACCGGCGCAGGCGCGCCCGCGCCTGGCTCGGGGCCGGTGGGCCTTGGTGCCTCCACCGGGAAGCTCAACGGCGACTCAGCGGCCCCGGCGAGCCCAGCCTCGGCGGGCCCCGCGGCCTTGGCGACCTCAGGGACACCAGCGGCCCCGGCGAGCCCAGCCTCCGCGGGCCCGGCGACCTTGGCGACCTCAGGGACACCAGCGGCCCCGACGAGCCCAGCCTCCGCGGCCTTGGCGACCTCAGGGGCACCAGCGGCCCCGGCGGGCCCGGCGGCTCCGGCGACCTCGGCGGGCCCAGCGGCCTTGGCTATCTCAGCGGCCCCGGCGGGCTCGGGCTGCGGAGCGGGCTGGGGTGCCGGCTCCCGCGACGTTCTGTCCACCCCTCCGATACTCCGTCCGGACTCCCGTCGCGGCAAGGAATCCGGCCGTTCAGTCGCGCTCGGGCGGGAGCACCGTGATCACCACCCCCGATGGCGGGGTGTCCGTGTCCGCGTACGCCGCGTCGGGGTTGGCCCAGTCGGGGTTGTCCGGTGATGCGGGGGTGCGCCAGCTCAGCGCCGTGGCCGCCGCGGCCAGGGCCGTTCCGGCGATCAGGAGCCACATTCCGGTTCCGTACGTGATCTCCGCCCGGGCGCTGCTGGGGTTCCCCACGGTCACGCCCTGCATCGCCACCGTGCCGACCGTGCCGAGTTGGAAGGCCGCCGCGACGACGGTTGTCTTCGGGCCTGCCCTTCGGGAGCCGAGGACGGCCGCGAGCAGGAGGAGGGCGCCGGCCGGCAGCAGGGGGATGCCGAACGGCGTGTACGGCGAACTCTGCTCTTCCTGGCCGGGGAACGAGTACCAGTACCGCCAGGCGCCGATCACCGAGTGGACCTTTTCGGTTCCGAAGCCGAACGGCTCGTCACGGACGAACAGCGGCAGGAACGAACCGATGATCGTCAGCGCGCCCGCGAGCGTGGCGAGCGCCGGCACGGCGAAACGGCGGGCATGGGTTTTCACCCCGCCAATCCTTCACCCGGATCACGGAATGCCAAAGGCCCGTCCGGCGGAGCCGGACGGGCCTTTGGACGAGCAACCTCAGTTGGTGGTGGCGGAGCCACCGGCCGCTTCGAGCTTCTCCTTGGCGGAGCCGGAGAACGCGTCGGCGGTGACGTTCAGCTTGACGCCGTTCACGTCGCCGTTGCCGAGGACCTTCACCAGCTTGCCCTTGCGGACCAGACCGCCCTTGACCAGCTCGTCGGCACCGATGGTGCCGCCGTCCGGGAAGACGCGGGCGATGTCGCCCACGTTCACCGGCTGGTACTCGGTGCGGAAGCGGTTCTTGAAGCCGCGGAGCTTCGGGAGCCGCATCTGGATGGGCATCTGCCCACCCTCGAACCGGGCCGGCACGTTCTTCCGGGCCTTGGTGCCCTTCGTACCGCGACCGGCCGTCTTGCCCTTCGAACCCTCACCACGGCCCACGCGGATCTTGTCGCGCTTGGCGCCCGGAGCCGGACGCAGGTGGTGAATTTTAATCGCCGTCATGCTGTGTCCTTCGAATTGCTCGCAAGCTCGCTCGCGACCTCCTCGACCTCCACCAGGTGGCGGACGGTGTGGATCAGGCCGCGCACCTGGGGGGTGTCTTCACGCACGACGCTCTGGCGGATCTTGCGCAGCCCGAGGGTGCGCAGCGACTCGCGGTGAGCGTGCTTCGTGCCGATCTTGCTCTTGACCTGCGTGACCTTGAGCTGAGCCATGTCAGACCCCCTGGCCGGCACGCTGGCGCAGCATCCGGGCCGGGGCGACGTCCTCGAGCGGCAGGCCACGGCGGGCCGCCACCTCTTCGGGACGCTGCAGACCCTTCAGGGCCGCCACGGTCGCGTGCACGATGTTGATCGCGTTGTCGGAGCCGAGCGACTTCGACAGCACGTCGTGGACACCCGCGCACTCCAGCACGGCGCGCACCGGGCCACCGGCGATGACGCCGGTACCGGCGGAAGCCGGGCGGAGCAGGACCACACCGGCGGCTTCCTCACCCTGGATCGGGTGCGGAATGGTGCCGCCGACGCGCGGGACGCGGAAGAAGTTCTTCTTCGCTTCCTCGACGCCCTTGGCGATGGCCGCGGGAACTTCCTTGGCCTTGCCGTAGCCGACGCCGACCTGACCGTCGCCGTCGCCGACGACCACCAGGGCGGTGAAGCTGAAGCGACGACCACCCTTGACGACCTTGGCGACGCGGTTGATCGTCACGACCTTCTCGAGGTGCGGGGTCTTGTCCTGGGCCGCCCCGCCACGGCCGCTGTCGCGCCGGTCCCGGCGGTCGCGACGGTCACCGCGGTCGTTGCCGCCCTGCCCGCCGGGTCCACCCTGGCCGCCGCCGAATTGCCGTGTACGTCCCGGCATCAGGCTTTCCTTCCATTCACGAACTGCTGCATCGTCAGAACTCCAACCCCGCCTCACGGGCGGCGTCGGCGAGCGCGGCGATGCGGCCGTGGTAGGCGTTGCCGCCACGGTCGAACACCACAGCCGAGATCCCGGCGTTCTTGGCCCGCTCGGCGACGAGGGCCCCGACCTTGGCGGCCTTGGCCTTCTTGTCGCCGTCGACCGCCCGGACGTCCGCCTCGAGGGTGGACGCCGACGCCAGCGTGTGGCCGGCGAGGTCGTCGATCACCTGCACGGCGATGTGCCGCGAGGACCGCTTGACGACCAGGCGCGGACGCTGCTCGGTGCCCGAGACCTTCTTGCGGAGCCGGAAGTGCCGACGGGCCTTCGCGACGCGGCGGCGGGTCGAGATGTCCTTGCCCACCGGCTTGCGCTTCGTAGTCGTGTCGCTCATGATCACTTACCCGTCTTTCCGACCTTGCGGCGGATCTTCTCACCCTCGTAGCGCAGGCCCTTGCCCTTGTACGGGTCCGGGCGCCGCAGCTTGCGGATGACGGCCGAGATCTGGCCGACCTTCTGCTTGTCGATGCCCGAGACCGAGAACCGGGTCGGGGTCTCCACCTTGAAGGTGATGCCCTCGGGGGCCTCGATCTTGACCGGGTGCGAGTAGCCGAGGGCGAACTCGAGGTCCGAGCCCTTGGCCTGCACGCGGTAACCCACGCCGTGGATTTCCATCTTCTTCTCGTAGCCGGCGGTGACGCCGACGACGAGGTTGTTCACCAGCGTGCGGGTGAGCCCGTGCAGCGCCTTGGAGTTGCGCTCGTCGTCCGGGCGCTTCACCAGCAGCGTGCCGTCCTCGTCGCGCTCGACGGTGATCGGCTCGGCGACGGTGTGCTCGAGGGTGCCCTTCGGCCCCTTGACCGTGATGTGCTGACCGTCGATGGTCACCTCGACCCCGGAAGGGACGGCGACCGGCAGCTTTCCGATGCGTGACATGCCTTTACCCCTTCCCTTACCAGACGTAGGCGAGGACTTCGCCGCCCACGCTGTTGCGCTTGGCCTGCCGGTCCGTCTGCAGGCCACCGGACGTCGAAATGATCGCGATGCCCAGGCCGCCGAGGACCGACGGCAGTTCGGTGGACTTTGCGTAGACCCGCAGACCGGGCTTGGAGACGCGCCGCAGGCCGGCGATGCTCCGCTCACGGTTGGGGCCGTACTTGAGCTCGACGACGAGGTTCTTGTGCTTCTCGCCCGGCTCGTCGTGGTAACCCGCGATGTAGCCCTCGCGCTTGAGGATCTCGGCGATGTTCGCCTTGAGCTTCGAGTGCGGGAGCTTGACCTCGTCGTGGTACGCCGAGTTCGCGTTGCGCAGACGCGTCAAGAAGTCTGCGATGGGGTCGGTCATCGTCATGGTGACCTGTCAACCTTTCTCGCCTGGTTCCCCGCCGCCCGGTACACGGGCGGCAGGGCCTGTGGCGAATCTGGAGTTAAAAAGAAGCTCTTACCAGCTGGACTTGCGGACGCCGGGCAGCTCGCCCGCGTGCGCCATCTCGCGAAGGCAGATCCGGCAGAGCCCGAACTTGCGGAACACGGCGTGCGGGCGGCCGCACCGCTGGCAGCGGGTGTAGGCGCGCACGGCGAACTTCGGCTTCTTCGCGGCCTTGTGGACCAGTGCTTTCTTGGCCATCGGCTCAGTTCTCCTTGAACGGGAAGCCGAGCTTGCGCAGCAGCGCCCGGCCCTCGTCGTCGTTCGTGGCGGTCGTGACGACGGTGACGTCCATGCCGCGGGGGCGGTCGATGGAGTCGGGGTCGATCTCGTGGAACATCGACTGCTCGTTGAGACCGAACGTGTAGTTGCCGTGGCCGTCGAACTGCTTCGGCGAAAGCCCGCGGAAGTCGCGGATACGCGGCAGCGCGATGGTCAGCAGCCGGTCGAGGAACTCCCACATCCGGTCGCCGCGCAGCGTGACGCGCGCGCCGATCGGCTGGCCCTCGCGCAGCTTGAACTGCGCGATGGACTTGCGGGCCTTCCGGACCTCGGGCTTCTGGCCGGTGATCAGGGCGAGGTCCTTGACCGCACCCTCGATCAGCTTGCTGTCGCGGGCGGCGTCGCCGACGCCCATGTTCACGACGACCTTCGTCACGCCCGGGATCTGGTGGACGTTCTCGAAGGAGAATTCAGCCTGCAGCTGGCCCTTGATCTCGTCGCGGTAGCGCACCTTGAGGCGCGGCGCGACCTTCTCTGCGGTGGTCATCAGATGTCCTTACCGTTCCGGCGCGAGATCCGGACCTTCTTGCCGTCCTCGCCGATGCGGTAACCCACCCGGGCCGGCTTGCCGTCCGAGTCGACGACCATCACGTTCGAGACGTGGATGGGCGCCTCCTGCGTGACGATGCCGCCGGACTGCGCACCGCGCTGGGTCTGGCTGATCCGCGTGTGCTTCTTGATCCGGTTCACGCCCTCGACCAGCACGCGCTCGCGCTCCGGGTAAGCCTGGATGACCTTGCCCTTGGCGCCCTTGTCCTTGCCGGCGATGACGACGACCGTGTCGCCCTTCTTCACCTTCATCACAGCACCTCCGGCGCGAGCGAAATGATCTTCATGAACTTTCGGTCGCGCAGCTCGCGGCCCACCGGACCGAAGATGCGGGTGCCGCGGGGCTCGTTGTCGTTCTTGATGAGCACGGCGGCGTTCTCGTCGAACCGGATGTAGGAACCGTCCGGACGACGGCGCTCCTTGACCGTGCGGACGATGACGGCCTTGACGACGTCGCCCTTCTTCACCCCGGCAGCCGGGATGGCGTCCTTCACGGTGGCGACGATGATGTCGCCGATGCCGGCGTAGCGCCGCCCGGAGCCACCGAGAACGCGGATGCAGAGGATTTCCTTCGCACCCGTGTTGTCGGCTACCCGAAGCCGCGACTCCTGCTGGATCACGTCTACTCCTGTATGTCGCGCCGGTTCTCGCCCGGACGAGCGAGCCTTGCGGAACTAAGAACTCTTAAAGAGCCCTGCTTACTTGGCCTTCTCCACGATCTGCACCAGGCGCCACCGCTTCGATGCCGACAGCGGGCGGGTCTCCATCAGGGTGACCCGGTCGCCCACGCCCGCCTCGTTGTTCTCGTCGTGCACCTTCACCTTGGAGGTGGTGCGGACGACCTTCGAGTAACGGGGGTGCTTCTTGCGGTCCTCGAGCTCGACCACGATCGTCTTGTTCATCTTGTCCGAGACGACGTAGCCCTCGCGGACCTTGCGGTCGTTCCGGGCCGGCGTCTCGGTGGTGGGCTCGCTCATGCGGCACCTTCACTCTCGGCGTCGGGGGCAACGGACAGGCCGAGTTCGCGCTCGCGCATGACCGTGTAGATCCGCGCGATGTCCGTGCGGACGGTGCGCAGACGGCGGTTGTTGTCGAGCTGCCCGGTCGCCATCTGGAAGCGGAGGTTGAAGAGCTCCTCCTTGTATTCCTTCAGACGCAGGACGAGCTCTTCCGCGGTGAGCTCACGCAGCTCCGATGCCTGAGCGGCACCTGCGTTAGCCATCAGAACTCACCACCTTCACGGGTCACGATGCGGCACTTCATGGGCAGCTTGTGGATCGCGCGGCGCAGCGCCTCGCGAGCCGTCTCCTCGTTCGGGAACGAGATCTCGAACATCACGCGGCCCGGCTTCACGTTGGCGATCCACCACTCGGGCGAACCCTTACCGGAACCCATGCGGGTCTCGGCCGGCTTCTTGGTCAGCGGGCGGTCCGGGTAGATGGTCGTCCACACCTTGCCACCACGCTTGATGTGACGGGTCATGGCGATACGAGCGGACTCGATCTGCCGGTTCGTCACGTAGCTGTGCTCAAGCGCCTGGATGCCGTACTCGCCGAAGCTGACCTTCGTGCCACCCTTGGCGGCGCCGTGGCGCTTCGGGGAGTGCTGCTTCCGGTGCTTGACCCTGCGCGGGATGAGCACGTCTCAGCCCTCCGTCTTTTCTGCGGTCTCGGTGGCCGGGGCCGCCGGGGCATCGGTCGTCGCGGCCGCGGCCGCACGACCGGCTTCGGTCGAGGTGGCGGTCGTGCCCGAGGCGCCGGAACGACGCGGACGGGACGGCCGGTCGCTGCGGTCGCGACCACCGCGCGGCGCACGCTCGGCGGCGTCACGGGCTTCGCGGGCCTTCAGGCCACCGACGAGCTCACCCTTGTAGATCCACACCTTGACGCCGATGCGACCGAACGTCGTCTTGGCCTCGAAGAAGCCGTAGTCGATGTCGGCGCGCAGCGTGTGCAGCGGGACGCGGCCGTCGCGGTAGTGCTCGGAGCGGGACATCTCGGCACCGCCGAGACGACCGCCGCACTGCACGCGGATGCCCTTGACCTGCGGCGAGCGCATGGAGGTCTGGATCGCCTTCCGCATCGCGCGGCGGAACGCCACGCGGTTGGAGAGCTGCTCCGCGACCGCCTGGGCGACCAGCTGGGCGTCGGCCTCGGGGTTCTTGACCTCGAGGATGTTCAGCTGGACCTGCTTCTTGGTCAGCTTCTCCAGCGCGCCGCGGATCCGGTCGGCCTCCGCACCGCGGCGGCCGATGACGATGCCCGGCCGGGCGGTGTGGATGTCCACGCGGACGCGGTCACGGGTGCGCTCGATCTCGACCTTGGAGATGCCCGCGCGCTCCATGCCGGTGGCGAGGAGCTTGCGGATCTTGACGTCCTCGGCCACGTACTCGGCGTACTGCTTGTCGGCGTACCAGCGCGACTTCCAGTCCGTGGTGATACCCAGGCGGAAACCGTGCGGGTTGATCTTCTGGCCCACTACCGGCCACCTGCCTTCTTCTTGCTCTGAGCCTTCTGCGCGACGGCCGGACGCGACTCCACCTCGACGGTGATGTGGCTGGTCCGCTTGCGGATCCGGTACGCGCGGCCCTGGGCCCGCGGGCGGATGCGCTTGAGGGTGGGGCCCTCGTCGGCGTACGCGTTCTTGACCCAGAGCGTCTCCGGGTCCAGCTGAAGGTTGTTCTCGGCGTTGGCCACGGCGCTGGCGAGCACCTTCGCGACCGGCTCGCTGGCCGCCTGGGGGGCGAACCGGAGCACGGCCAAGGCGTCGGCGGCGCTACGTCCCTTGATGAGCTCGATCACCCGGCGCACCTTGGTCGGCGAGTCCCGGACGAAGCGAGCCCGCGCGTACGCCGTAGGCAGTTCAGCCTCGGTCGTCACGTCGTTCTGGGCGTTCATCGCTACTTCCCTTGTCTTGTTTCGTGCCCGCTCAGCGGCGGCGCGACTTGCGGTCGTCCTTGATGTGGCCCTTGAAGGTCCGCGTCGGGGCGAACTCGCCCAGCTTGTGACCCACCATGGCCTCGGTGACGAACACCGGGACGTGCTTGCGTCCGTCGTGCACGGCGATCGTGTGACCCAGGAAGTCCGGGATGATCGTCGAGCGGCGCGACCAGGTCTTGATGACCGTCTTCTTGCCCGATTCGTTCAGCGCGTCCACCTTCTTGAGCAGGTGGTCGTCCACGAACGGGCCCTTCTTAAGGCTGCGTGGCATGTGCTTCTACCTCCCTGCTCAGCGCTTGTTCTTGCCGGTGCGACGGCGGCGGACGATGAGGGCGTCGGAAGCCTTGCGGCGACGCGTGCGGCCCTCGGGCTTACCGTTCGGGTTGACCGGGTGGCGACCACCGGAGGTCTTGCCCTCACCACCACCGTGCGGGTGGTCGACCGGGTTCATGACGACACCGCGGACCGTGGGGCGCTTGCCGCGCCAGCGGTTGCGGCCGGCCTTGCCCCAGTTGATGTTGGCGTGCTCGGAGTTGCCGACCTCGCCGACCGTGGCGCGATTGCGCACGTCCACGTTGCGGATCTCGCCCGAGGGGAGACGCAGCTGGGCGTACGGACCGTCCTTGGCGACGAGCTGCACCTTCGCGCCCGCGGACCGCGCCATCTTCGCGCCGCCGCCGGGGCGGAGCTCGATCGCGTGGATCACGGTGCCGACCGGGATGTTGCGCAGCGGCAGGTTGTTGCCCGGCTTGATGTCGGCCCGGGGGCCGTTCTCGACGGTGTCGCCCTGCTTCAGCTTCTCCGGCGCGATGATGTAGCGCTTCTCGCCGTCGGCGTAGTGCAGCAGCGCGATGCGAGCGGACCGGTTGGGGTCGTACTCGATGTGCGCGACCTTGGCGGGGATGCCGTCCTTGTCATTGCGACGGAAGTCGATGACGCGGTAGGCGCGCTTGTGGCCGCCACCCTTGTGCCGGGTGGTGATCTTGCCGGACGAGTTGCGACCGCCCGAACCGCTCAGCGGACGAAGCAGCGACTTCTCCGGGGTGGAGCGGGTGATCTCGGCGAAGTCCGAGACGCTCGAACCGCGACGACCCGGGGTCGTCGGCTTGTACTTGCGGATGCCCATTGTCAGCTCAGTCCTTTACGCGGTGGGTCCGCCGAAGATCTCGATCGCCTTGCTTTCGGGCGAAAGAGTCACGATGGCGCGCTTGGTGTCCTTGCGCTTGCCGAAGCCGGCGCGAGTCCGCTTCCGCTTGCCCTGGCGGTTGGCCGTGTTGACGCTGACCACCTTGACGCCGAACACCTTTTCGACCGCGATCTTGATCTGGGTCTTGTTGGCGTCCGGGCGGACGATGAACGTGTACTTGTGGTCCTCGAGCAGCCCGTAGGACTTCTCCGAGATGACCGGCGCGAGCAGGATGTCGCGGGGGTCCGGAATGGCGACCGAACTCACTTCTCGTCACTCCCTTCCGTGACCTCGCCCGACCGCGCGGAAGCCTTGACGGACTTGCCACGGACGGGGCCGGCGACGAACGCGTCGTACGCGGCCTTGGTGAACACGACGTCGTCGTTGACCAGCACGTCGTAGGTGTTGAGCTGGTCGGCCCAGAGGATGTGCACCTCGGGCAGGTTCCGCAGGGAAACCCAGCTCAGCTCGTCGGCCCGGTCCAGCACCACGAGCACGCGCTTCGCGGCCGTGACGGCGGCGAGGGCGGTCTTGGCGGCCTTGGTCGACGGCTTCTCGCCGGTCACCAGCTCGGTGACGACGTGCAGCTGGCCGGCGCGGGCCCGGTCGGAGAGGGCGCCACGCAGAGCGGCGGCCTTCATCTTCTTCGGGGTGCGCTGCGAGTAGTCACGCGGCGTGGGGCCGTGGACGACGCCACCGCCGGCGAACTGCGGCGCGCGGGTCGAACCCTGGCGGGCACGGCCGGTGCCCTTCTGGCGGTACGGCTTCTTGCCGCCACCGCGAACCTCACCACGGGTCTTCGTGTCGTGCGTGCCCTGGCGCGCGGCGGCCTGCTGGGCCACCACGACCTGGTGCATCAGCGCGACATTGGCCTGCACGTCGAAGATCTCCTCGGGGAGGTCCACGGTGCCGTCGGCTTTACCGGCCGGGGTCTTCAGCTCGACGCTTGTCATTCGGAGTTACCACCCTTCGCGGCGCTGCGCACGAACAGCAGGCCGCCCTTGGGACCGGGCACAGCGCCCTTGATCAGCAGCAGACCGTCCTCGGCACGCACGGCGTGCACGGTCAGGTTCTGCGTGGTGACCCGGTCGTTGCCCATCCGGCCCGCCATGCGCAGGCCCTTGAAGACGCGGCCGGGGGTGGCGCAGCCACCGATCGAACCCGGCTTGCGGTGCACGGCCTGGGCACCGTGGCTCGCGCCCTGGCCCTTGAAGCCGTGGCGCTTCATGACACCCGCGTAGCCCTTGCCCTTGCTGGTCCCGGTCACGTCGACCTCGACGCCGGCGGCGAACACCTCGGCGGTGATCTCCTGGCCGACCTCGTAGGTCTCGGCGTCGGTGGTGCGCAGCTCGGCGAGGAACCGGCGCGGAGTCACGCCCGCCTTGTCGAAGTGGCCGGTGCGCGGCTTGTTCACCTTGCGCGGGTCGACCGCGCCGAACGCCAGCTGCACGGCCGCGTAGCCGTCCTTGTCCTGGGTCCGAACCTGGGTGACCACGTTCGGACCGGCCTTGACGACGGTGACCGGGACAACCCGGTTCTGCTCGTCGAAGACCTGGGTCATGCCGAGCTTGGTGCCCAGGATGCCCTTCATCTGCCTGTCAGACATGTGAGTCTCTTATCTCCGCCGCTCGCCCAACGCTTACTGGATGTTGACGTCGACGCTCGCCGGCAGGTCGATGCGCATGAGCGCGTCGACCGTCTTCGGCGTCGGGTCGAGGATGTCGATCAGACGCTTGTGCGTGCGCATCTCGAAGTGCTCGCGCGAGTCCTTGTACTTGTGCGGCGAGCGGATGACGCAGTAAACGTTCTTCTCGGTGGGCAGCGGCACCGGCCCGACAACACGGGCGCCGGTGCGCGTGACCGTCTCCACGATCTTGCGCGCCGAGGTGTCGATCGCCTCGTGGTCGTAGGCCTTGAGCCGGATGCGGATCTTCTGTCCCGCCATGGTGGCTGCTCGTTCCTTGTCGTCTCGTGCCGCTATCTCACAAAACCCGGCCTGGTGTCCCCACCAGCTCTCGAGTTTCCGCAGTTCAACGGCCCTGTCCCCGGTCCACGCGGTCGGGCGTGTCGCGCCCGACGCACAGACGGATCCCGCGGGATCGTCGTCTTGCCTGGTCTTCCTCAACGTGAGGAGGCTATGAGCCGGCTGCGCTTTTGCAAGAACACCGTCTCACTGCCTTTGCCCGCTCGCCTGCAACCCGAAGGAAGAGCTCGGCGGACCGTGGCCACTCGCACCGAGGCGGCCGGACCCCCGAAGGAATCGGCCGCCCCAGGACGAGCAACCTGAATAGTGTCGCACACGTGATTTGACGCCCCGAACCCGGGGGTGTATTGCCCCCGGGTGGGGCGCCGAATCACTTGATGATCTTGGTGACCTGGCCCGCGCCGACGGTCCGGCCACCCTCACGGATGGCGAAGCGCAGACCCTCGTCCATCGCGACCGGCTGGATCAGCTGGACCGAGATGTCCGTGTTGTCGCCCGGCATGACCATCTCGGTGCCCTCGGGGAGGGTCACGACGCCGGTCACGTCGGTGGTGCGGAAGTAGAACTGCGGGCGGTAGTTGTTGAAGAACGGGGTGTGACGGCCACCCTCGTCCTTCGACAGGATGTAGACCCGGCCCTCGAAGTCGGTGTGCGGGGTGGTGGTGCCCGGCTTCACGACGACCTGGCCGCGCTCGACGTCCTCGCGCTTGATACCGCGGACCAGCAGGCCGACGTTGTCGCCCGCCTGGCCCGAGTCGAGCAGCTTGCGGAACATCTCGACACCGGTGACGGTGGTCTTGGTCGACTTCTCGCGGATACCCACGATCTCGACCTCTTCGTTGACGTTGATCTGGCCGCGCTCGACGCGACCGGTCACCACGGTGCCACGACCGGTGATGGTGAAGACGTCCTCGATCGGCATCAGGAACGGCTTGTCGAGCTCACGCACCGGGTCCGGCACGTTGTCGTCGACGGCGGTCATCAGCTCGAGAACGGCCTCGGACCACTTCTCGTCGCCCTCGAGGGCCTTCAGGCCGGAGACGCGCACGACCGGCGCGTCGTCGCCCGGGAACTCCTGCGAGGACAGCAGCTCGCGGACCTCCAGCTCGACGAGCTCGAGGATCTCCTCGTCGTCGACCATGTCGGCCTTGTTCAGCGCGACCACGATGTAGGGCACGCCGACCTGGCGGGCGAGCAGCACGTGCTCACGGGTCTGCGGCATCGGGCCGTCGGTGGCGGCCACGACCAGGATCGCGCCGTCCATCTGGGCGGCACCGGTGATCATGTTCTTGATGTAGTCCGCGTGACCGGGGGCGTCCACGTGCGCGTAGTGACGCTTCTCGGTCTGGTACTCGACGTGCGAGATGTTGATCGTGATGCCGCGCTGCTTCTCTTCCGGCGCGTTGTCGATCTGGTCGAACGCCCGCGACTCGTTCAGCTCCGGGTACTTGTCGTGCAGCACCTTGGTGATGGCCGCGGTCAGAGTCGTCTTGCCGTGGTCAACGTGACCGATGGTGCCGATGTTGACGTGCGGCTTGGTCCGCTCGAATTTCGCCTTCGCCACTGGAATGTCCTCCTGGACTGATTTCGCTTTGTGCTCGTGGGGCGGCGTGGCTGCCGCCCCACGATTGTTCCTTCGTCGGTGCTGCGGACGTTCAGGAGAGTCCCTTAATGCCCGCGAGCGCTGGGGGAGTTATTCCCCCGTCGCCTTCGCGATGATTTCCTTCGCGACGTTCGCGGGAACCTCGGCGTAGGAGTCGAACACCATGGAGTAGTTCGCCCGGCCCTGGGTGCGGGACCGCAGGTCGCCGACGTAGCCGAACATCTCCGACAGCGGAACCAGCGCCTTCACGACGCGGGTACCGGACCGCTCCTCCATGGCCTGGATCTGACCACGGCGGGAGTTGAGGTCACCGATGACGTCGCCCATGTAGTCCTCGGGCGTGGTCACCTCGACCGCCATCATCGGCTCCAGGATCACCGGGCCGGCCTTCTTCGCGGCTTCCTTCATCGCCATGGAACCGGCGATCTTGAACGCCATCTCCGAAGAGTCGACCTCGTGGTAAGCACCGTCCAACAGGGTGAACTTCAACCCGACGAGCGGGTAGCCGGCCAGGACGCCGTACTGCATCGCGTCCTGCGCGCCCGCGTCCACCGACGGGATGTACTCCCGCGGCACGCGACCACCGGTCACCTTGTTGTCGAACTCGTAGAGCGCGCCGTCGGTGCGCTCGAGCGGCTCCAGCTTCACGATGACCTTCGCGAACTGGCCGGAACCACCGGTCTGCTTCTTGTGGACGTAGTCGAGCTTCTCGACCGTCTTCTTGATCGTCTCGCGGTAGGCGACCTGCGGCTTGCCGATGTTCGCCTCGACCTTGTAGTCGGACTTCATCCGGTTCACCAGCACCTCGAGGTGCAGCTCGCCCATGCCCGCGATGATCGTCTGGCCGGTGTCCTCGTCCAGCTTGACCTGGAACGTCGGGTCCTCTTCGGCCAGCTTCTGGATCGCCAGGGACAGCTTCTCCTGGTCGGCCTTCGTCTTCGGTTCGATCGCGACCCGGATGACCGGCTCGGGGAACGTCATCGACTCCAGCACGATCGGGTTCTGCGGGTCCGCCAGGGTGTCACCCGTGGTGGTGTCCTTCAGCCCGATGACCGCGTAGATGTGGCCGACCTGGGCGTCGTCGACCGGGTTCTCCTTGTTGGAGTGCATCTGGAAGATCTTCCCGATGCGCTCCTTGCGCTCCTTGGTCGCGTTGATGACCTGCGCGCCGGAAGCGACCTTGCCCGAGTACACCCGGATGTAGGTCAGCTTGCCGAAGAACGGGTGCGCGGCGATCTTGAACGCGAGCGCGGCGAACGGCTCGTCGACCGACGCCTTGCGGGTCGCCGGGGTCTCACCGTCGGGCAGCAGGCCCTCGACGGCCGGGACGTCCAGCGGCGACGGCAGGTAGTCGATCACCGCGTCGAGCATGGGCTGCACGCCCTTGTTCTTGAACGCGGAACCGGCCAGGACCGGGAACGCCGCCCGGGTGACGACCAGCTTGCGGATGCCGGACTTGATCTCCGCCTCGGACAGCTCTTCGCCCTCGAGGAACTTCTCCATCAGGGCGTCGTCGGTCTCGGCGACGGTCTCGACCAGCTTCTCGCGGTACTCGGCCGCGCGGTCGGCGAGGTCGGCCGGGATGTCCTCGACCGCGTAGTCCTCACCCTTCTGCACCTCGCCGCGCCAGACCAGGGCCTTCATGCGGACCAGGTCGACGACGCCTTCGAAGTCGTTCTCGGCGCCGATGGGCAGCTGGATCGCCAGCGGCTTGACGCCGAGGCGCTCCTCGATGGTGCGCAGGGTGTAGTAGTAGTCCGCACCCAGCTTGTCCATCTTGTTGACGAAGCAGATGCGCGGGACGTCGTACTTGTCCGCCTGCCGCCAGACCTGCTCGGACTGCGGCTCGACGCCCTCCTTGCCGTCGAAGACGGCGACCGCGCCGTCGAGCACCCGCAGGTTGCGCTCCACCTCGACGGTGAAGTCGACGTGCCCGGGGGTGTCGATCAGGTTGATCTGGTGGTCGTCCCAGAAGGTGGTGGTGGCAGCCGAGGTGATGGTGATACCCCGCTTCTGCTCCTCCTCCATCCAGTCCATGGTGGCGGCGCCGTCGTGGACTTCACCGATCTTGTAGTTGACCCCGGTGTAGAACAGGATCCGCTCGGTGGTCGTCGTCTTGCCGGCGTCGATGTGGGCCATGATGCCGATGTTGCGGACCTTGTTCAGGTCGGTCAGCACTTCACGTGCCACGAGAGTGTTCCCCTGTTCTCAAGCTTGGGGCCCGGCATGGCTAACCCATAAGGACGGGCGGCAATGCCGGACTACTTACCAGCGGTAGTGCGCGAAGGCCCGGTTGGACTCGGCCATCTTGTGCGTGTCTTCGCGACGCTTCACGGAGGCACCGAGGCCGTTGGAAGCGTCCAGGAGCTCGTTCTGCAGGCGCTCGATCATCGTCTTCTCGCGGCGAGCCTGCGAGAAGGAGACCAGCCAGCGCAGGGCCAGCGTGGTGGAGCGGCCCGGCTTGACCTCGATCGGCACCTGGTAGGTGGCACCACCGACGCGGCGGCTCTTCACCTCGATGGTGGGCTTCACGTTGTCGAGGGCGCGCTTCAGCGTGACGACCGGGTCGGTGCCGGTCTTCTCGCGAGCGCCTTCGAGCGCGCCGTACACGATGCGCTCGGCCAGGGACCGCTTCCCGTCCTTCAGCACCTTGTTCACCAGCTGGGTGACCAGCGGGGAGGCGTAGACGGGGTCGGAGATCAGCGGCCGCTTCGGGGCCGGACCCTTGCGGGGCATTAGCTCTTCTCCTTCTTCGCGCCGTACCGGCTGCGCGCCTGCTTGCGGTTCTTGACACCCTGCGTGTCGAGCGAACCGCGGATGATCTTGTAACGGACACCCGGAAGGTCCTTCACACGACCACCGCGCACGAGCACCATCGAGTGCTCCTGCAGGTTGTGGCCCTCACCGGGGATGTAGGCGGTGACCTCGATGCCGCTGGTCAGCTTCACACGCGCGACCTTGCGCAGCGCCGAGTTCGGCTTCTTGGGGGTCGTGGTGTACACGCGGGTGCACACGCCACGCCGCTGCGGGCTCCCCTTGAGGGCCGCCGTCTTCTGCTTGGCAGCCTTGTCCTGGCGGCCCTTGCGGACCAGCTGCTGGATCGTGGGCAATGGACCAGCTTCCTGTCGTGATCTGCTTCTTCGTGTCTTCACCGGCCCCCGCGGTCGGGCGTGTCGGCCCGCGTCACGGTCTCGCGACCGGTAACTTCCCGGAGGGATTTCCGTCGGAACCCCGACCTGCCGAAGCCGGTGACCGGGTGCCTGAGCACCCCGCCCATGCGCACGGCACGCGGAGCGGCCCGACGCATGCCGGGCACGGTCTCCAAAGATACCCGCCCGGGTCCGGGAGGAGCGCGGCGGGGGGTCTGAAGGTCTCAGTAGGGCGACGAACCTCCAGCGTACCTCTCAACGCCCCGGGCCTGCGGGACATTCCCACGCCTCGGGTCGCACCGACCGTCCGGATGTCATGAACGAGTCGTTCATGACATCCGGCGACCTGAACGAGTCGTTCATCGCATCCGGAAGCCCGGCTCCACCAGCACACCGCCTCCGACGAGGTGCGCTCGTGCCGAGCCCGCGCGGCCGCCGGCCCCCGCGCTGCCGCGGCGGCGCCCCGGATTCAGAACGTCCTGAACGACTCTTTCAGTGCGTCCGACGTCATGAACGACTCTTTCATGACGTCGGCGGGACGGCCTCCGGGCTCAGTCCTCGTCCGGCTTGGCGTGGTCCGGGCGGCCCGGGTTCGGGTCGCGGGACAGGTCGATCAGGGGGTGCACGCCCGCGCCCTCCGGGGCCGCGTGACTGCCCGTCGACTTCGGTTCCTCTGTGGAGCCTCCGGCCCCTTCGGTGCTGGTCATCACACACTCCTCGCGCGTTGTCCCCCGGCTTCCCTCTCGGCCGAAACCTACCCATTACCCGGTCGGGTGATGCAGTGGGATCGGATCGGCCGTTCCGTGCGTCACAGTGCGGTCGAGGGGTCACGATGGGTGCACCACAAACCGGAAAGGGGGCGGCATGCCGGGCGAGTTCGAGCAGCTGGTCGCCGAGTTCGAGCGGTTCCAGGCCGGCGTGCGCAACGCCGACGACCGGTTCACCGGGCTGGGCGCCATGCAGCAGCAGCTGACCGAGCTGCGGGCGAGCGCCGCGTCGCCGGACGGGGGTGTCACCGTCGTCACCGGGCCGGGCGGGGCCGTCCTGGACGTCAAGTTCACCGAGGCCGCGCTGGCCAAGGGGCCGCACGCCCTCTCCGCCGCGCTGCTGGCCACGCTGCGGGAGGCCGTCGGCGAGGCGGCGCGGCGGCAGGCCGTGATCGTCGAGGAGGCCATGGGCGACGACCTCGGCCTGGTCGACCAGGTCCTGGAAACCCAGGCCGTCGCGTTCGGAACCACCGTCGAAGAACTGCGGTCGAAGCTGCCGGACGGGACACCGCAGGCCGAGGACTTCTCGGAGCAGCGGGTGCTGCGGCCGGCCGATCCGCCGACGGCACCACCCGCGCCGGGCCCGTCCGCGGGTGACCGCTTCCTGCGCACCCTGTTCGACGAGGAGGACTGATGGGCGGCGGTTACCGGGTCCAGGTGGACGCGCTGCACAAGTACGTCGGCGACCTGGAGAAGTACCGGGATCAGGGCGCGAAGATCACCGAAAAGGTGGCGCAGGCCGACGTCGGCGACAAGTCGTGGGGCGTGGTCGGCGTCTTCACCAAGGGCGGCTACGACGACACCCTCCGCGAGCTGCACTCCTTGCTGACGTCGATCGCGGACGGGCTGGCGTCGGCGCAGGCCAAGCTCACCGACGCCGCGAACGTCTACCAGGGCGTCGAAGACGACCACAAGATCTTCTTCGGCCAGGTCGAGACCCTGCTCGACGGCCCGGGAAAGCACTGAGGGGGCCGCCATGGCAGAGGTCGAAGACGTCGCGAGCGGGATCACCGTCAAGCCCGACGACCCCAAGACGGTGCTCGGGGTCAACGTCGACAACGCGGTCAAGGCGACGCCGTTCGCCGGGAGCGCGGTCACCGTCGGCAAGGACGTGGTCTCGGTGAAGAAGGCCCTCTTCGCGCCGCAGCCCGACGGTGCGGACATCACCCTCGCGCTCGGCACCATCGCCACCGACACCGCGAGCTTCATCCAGTCGAGCGCGAGCACGATCACGGACATCGCGACCGACCCGCTCGGCTGGCTGGTCGGGCAGGGGCTGAACTTCCTGGTCAGCGCCGTCCAGCCGGTCCAGGACGCCATCCACTTCGTCAGCGGCGACGGGCCGGCGCTCGGCATCGCGGCGGAGAACTTCGGGGCGATCGCCACCGGGCTCGACAAGCTGGCCCGGAACTTCGCCGACGTCGCCGACGAGTCCCTCAAGAGCTGGGAGGGCGACGCGAGCAACGCCGCGAAGGCAGCGCTGGGCGAGTTCGCGCACGGCATCGAGGGCGTCGCCGGGAAGTCCGGTGACCTGGCCCGGATGCTGCAGCTCAACAGCATGCTGATGAGCTTCGTCGAAGACCTGATCAAGGCCATCCTCACCGAGTTCGTGACCTGGCTGATCCTGTTGTGGGTGCCCGCGCTGGCCGCCGCGGTGCCGACGTGCGGGGCTTCGCTGTCCGCGGCCGCCCCGGTGACCGAGGTCAAGGCGGCGCAGACGACCGCGAAGACCACCCAGAAGGTGAACAAGCTGCGCGAGCTCCTGCAGAAGGTGCTCGACTGGCTCCGGAAGCTGCAGCAGAAGTTCGCCTCGACGACGCTCGGCAAGTCGCTGACGAAGATCGCGAAGGAGAACGAAGGCAAGGATCTCCTCCAGAAGGCCGTCGGCGACAAGGGCATGATCGGCAAGCGCTGGGCGAAGGCCTTCGAGAACCCGGTGCTCGACGCCGCGGGGAAGATCGACTACCAGAAGACGATGCTCAAGGCCGGCGCCGGCGAAGCGCTGAAGAAGGGTGGCGAGGCGGCCATCAAGGGCGTCCTCGGCTACAACCCGGCCAACCCCGGCGACAACCCGGCCAAGACGGTGAACGACCACCTCGGCAAGCTCAACAGCCACGTCAAGAACGCGAAGAAGACGAGTGACTTCGACGGGACCGGCCGCGACCAGTCCGTCGAGGAGACCCGCGAAGACCTGGACTTCTGACGATGGAGACGCTCTTCACGATCGGTCTCCTGGTGGTCGTGGCCGCGGTGGCCGCGGCGATCTGGTGGCGGTCACAGCGGAAGGCGGCCGCGAGCCGCGCGGGCCACTGGTTCAAGGCGTTCGCCGCCGAGCGGGGCGGCACGTTCGGCAGCGGCGACGGCGGCCCGGCGCCTTCGTTCGGCGTGTTTCACCCGACCGGGCGACCGCTGACGGGTGCGCCGGTCGACCCGTGGGTGGAGTTCCGCCTCGGCGACCGGCCGGTGCTCGGGATCGACACGAACGAGTCCTACCGGAACTTCGACGACCACATCCACTTCCGCGACCTGCACGTGACGCAGGTGCGCGTGCCGCCGGGCCCGGAGCTGCGGATCGTCCCGGGCCGTGGAGTGTCGATGCCGACGCTGCCGCCGGATTCCCCGCTCGACGCCGAAGTGGCCCGGTGGCTGGCGGCCAACCCGCGGTTCGGGCAGCGCGAGGTCGTCGTGGCGAACGGCGCCGCGCGGACCTGGGGCCCGGGCTGCGCGACGCGGCAGAACCTCACCGCCGAGGCCCGGTACCTCGCCGAGCTGGCCGACCACCTGCCGGCCGCGCTGTGGAACCTCAGCGGCGGCGCGCGGTGAGGTGGGTCAGGCCGGCCGACAACGCGAACAGCAGCCCGAGGCCGACGACATAGGGCCCGGCGAGGAGGGCGAAGCCGGCGCCGATGTTGGCGTCGGGCTGGTCCGAGGTCGCCTGGAAGCCGATCGCGCCGACCGACAGCAGGACAGCGCCCGCCGTGATCAGCACGACGGCGACAACCGTGAGGCGCTTCGTGACGGGCGTCATGTCTCCATGGTGCCCGGGGCCGCGCCGATCCGCCGGATCAGCGGGCCCCGGGCGAGGGTCAGAACGAGGGCAGGAGCTTGCCCGGCACGCCGTTGACCGACTGGATCAGGCCGAGCACCGGCACCCCCAGCGGCGCGAACGTCCAGATGTTGTTCAGGCCGCTGGTGTCGGGCTCGTCGACGACCACCACCCCGGGGGTGTCGGCCAGCGCGGGGGCCGCCGCGCCGAACAGGGCCGCTCCGGCGATGACCGCGGCGCCGGCCGCGCGGACGAGGTTCTTCTTCATTTCGGGGTCCTTTCAGGAAACTGCGGTGATGAGGCCGAACACGGGGGCGAGCAGGCCGACCGGCTGGCCGAGCGGACCGAGGACACTGCCGAGGTCGACGCCGGGCGCGAGCCAGACCGGCCCCTGCGTCGGGTCGGCACTGGCGACGCCGCCGGCCAGGCCGGTCAGCGCCGTCGCCGCGGCCAGGGGCAGCAGCACGCGGGCGGCAAGACGTTTCATTTCTTTTCCTTTCCTGCCAAGGGTTTCAGCGGAGAACCGCCGTGATCGGCACGATGGTTCCGTCGGGCACCCACTGGCCCGCGTAGTCGCGGTCCATGAGCATCCCGGGGGCGTGGGGTTCGCCCGGGTTCATCGGCATGGCGTTGACCTGGGCGGCGGCGAAGATCTGGACGTCACCCGCCGCCCCGCCCGCGCCCAGCCAGTTCCGGAAGCCGCCGAGGGTCGGGCTTTCGCCGCCGAAGTGGTTGCCGACCGCCACCGCGTAGCCGACGGCGGTCGCCTCCCGCGGGTCGAACCGCAGGGGCAGCGAGGCGCTCGCGACGGCGTTGACGATCGGCCCGTTCAGCAGCCACGGCGCCAGGTACAGCCCGTACTGGTGGGTGGGTTCGAGGCGCTGCAGCTCGGCCGCGCGCGTCATCGCCGTGTAGCCGGGACCCCAGCCGGAGACGACGACGAGCGCGGTGTCGGGCCCGGCGTCCGGCCGCACCGCCAAGCCGGTGCGGGCCGCGGTCTCGCGCACCAGCTTCGCGGCCGCGACTCCGCGCGGCGAGTCGTCGGCGACCAGCGTGACCGCCGACGGCTTCCGGACGGCGAGGAACTCGACCAGCTTGACGAGCGCTCCCCCGTCCTCGGGGGCCAGCGCGCCGGACGGGCACGCCGTCAGCACGTCGGCGCGGCCGGCGACCAGGCCGCCGAGCGCCGCCGACGCGCATTCCGGTGCGTCCGCTTCGGCGATCGCCGGGCCGGGCGCGGTGCCCGCGTCGACCTGGACGACCGTGGTCGTGCCGCCGCGGTGGATCTCCAGGTCGCTGCGCCCGGGTGGCAGCTCGACGTCGGCCCAGGTGCCCTCGGCGCCGGGCCGCGCGACGGCCTTGGTGATCAGGCCGCCGCGGACCCCGGCGGACAGGTCGTCGCCCGCGCTCGCCGGGAAGTGGACGACGTTGTGCCCCGGCCGCTGCGGGCTGACCAGCACGGGGAACCCCGGCTCGTCGGCCAGCAGCGGTACGCCCGGCACGGGCAGCGGCGGCGGCACCGGGATCGCGCCGAGCGCGCTCCAGGCGAGGAACGCGACCGCGACCCCCGCCGCGCCGAGGCGGTAGGCGCGGGCCCGCAGCACCGCCGCGAGCCCGCTCACCACCACGGGCAGGACCACCACGGCCACCACCACGACCCCGAAGACCGTCGTGACCAGCCGCCGGTCGAAGCCGAGCCCGGACAACCCGAACCGCGCCGCACCGGCGACCACGAGCAGGCCGCCGAGGGTGATGGACAGCGGCCCCGGCCGGACGGCCGCCGTCGCGACCGGACCGGACAGCGCGAAGCCGAACCAGACCGCCGCCGCGGCGACGAACACCGAGTCGAGCGCGAACTCGACACCGGTCCCGCCCAGCGAGGTTTCCAGGACGACCAGCGCCAGCAGCGCGACCGACGCCCAGCGCCCGGCCCGCGGCCACCGCGCGAGCACGGGCACGGCCACCGCGAGCACGACGTGCCCGGCCAGCGCGACGACGTTGACGTCGGCCGCGAACGCCGACAGCACGGCCAGCAACGCCGACAGCCCGCCGAGGCCGTACAGGGTGAACTGCCGCGTCCGCGGCACCTCCCCCGCCGGCGGGCGCACCAGGCCACCGCCGGCGAGGAACGCCGTCGAGAGGAGCAACGCCAGCCGGAGGACGAGCGCGAGCACGTCCACTGTGGACGAACCGGTCACCGGGTCGTGGTGGTGGTCCATCGTGCCTACCGCACGTCCGCGTCCGCGACCACGAACAGCTCGGAGTGCGGCTTGGCGTTGCCGAACGCCCCGTGCGGCCAGGACTTGCGGTTGAAGTTGATGCCGACCTGGCCGGTGAACTCGTCCCGGAAGTTCTGGTCGACCGAGACCTTCCCGCCCGGCCCGAGGTTCAGCAGGTTGACCTTGTGGTCACCGTCCAGCCCGGACCGCGCGACGAAGTAGTTCGACACCGCGAGGTGCTGCGGCGTGTCGGTTTCGTGGTAGAAGCCGTCGCTGCCGAGCACGAAGTTGTCGTAGGCGCCCCAGTGCGGGCCCGCGCCCGGCGTGCCCGGGTTGATCGGGGCCGCGCCGACGACGGTCGGCAGGTCGCCACCCCCGCCCTGCTGCGCCTTCGCCTTCGTGTCGATCCGGCCGTCGATGTCCTCGATCCGGTCGCCGGCGTTGACCAGCTTCTGGATGTCGAGGACGTAGACGCCGCCGGTGGTGCCGGGGTCGTCGGCCGAGAGGGTGCCCTTCTGCCGCCCGACGATCGCGCGGTAGAGGTACTTGTCGTCCGGGCTGGTCTGGATCCAGCCGCCGTTGGAGCTGCCGCCGTTCGAGTCGTTGTTCGCGTGGATCGCCTTGTTCGCGGCGCCGTCGTCGAACACCTCGATCCAGTGCGGCTCGGCCGCGGTGATGTCCGGCGTGTAGAACACCGCGCCGCCCTGCATGGTCTGGGCGAACGCGCCCTTGTGGCCCGGCAGGTTGGTCACGGTGGTCTCCATGACCGCGCGGCTCTCGGCGTGCAGCGGGTCGGCCGGGTCGGCGCGCGGGCCGTCCGGCAGGTACGAAACCGCCTTCAGCTTCGGGTGGTTGCGGTCGGCGATGTCCCAGGTCCGCACGGTCGGCCGGCGCAGGTACGGCGAAGGCTGCTTCACCGGGTCGAGGATGATGTTGCGCGGCTCGGCGTAGTCGCTGGTGACGAGGGTGTTCAGGTCCTCGCGGGCCTGGATGCCGTGCGGGTTGGCGCAGGTCGGCTTGCCCAGCTGCGGCAGGTTGTCGCAGAGCTTGGCGTTGTCGCCCTGCGGCGTCGCGGCCGGGGACTCCGAGAGGACTTCGGCGTTCTGTCCGAAGTGGACGACCTCGCCGGGGCTGCCCGCGAAGCCGTTGCCGATCTGCGTGGAGCCGTCGGCGTAGGCGTGCGGGCCGGGGACGACCGGGCCGCCCATGTACGTGCCGTACGCGGTGCCGTCCTTGAGCACCCAGTAGGCGTCCGGGACGCTCCCGCCGAGCGTGTTCGTCGGCAGGCTGACGCCCTTGAGCTTCAGCTGCGGCAGCGCGCTGACGTCGAAGGCGTACGTCGCCGCGGCGAACAGGGCCCCGGCGTAGATGGTGTCGCCCTTGTGCCACACGTACTGCATGTGGTGCGGCTCGTTCTCGACGAGCGGGCCGACGGTGGCGGTGTTGACGACCTTGCCGTACGTCGGCGAGCCCTGCGTCGCGTCGATCACGGCGAGGAAGTCCGGGCCGGGCAGGGCGTTCTTGAGCTTGTTGAGGCCGCCGCCGAGGGTGCCGGGCAGGTTCTTGACGTCCTTGACCAGCGTGTCGGCGATGTTCTCGTCACCGGCCCAGACGAGCAGCCACTTCTTGGGCGTGCCGCTCGCCGAGCGCGCGAGGTCCTTCGTCACCAGGTGGTTCTGCACCCAGTACTGCTTGCCGTCGGACGCGGTCTTCGCGTCGGTGACGGTCTGGACGTCGGCGTAGGCGCCGGTGACGGAACCGGTGTACGTGACGGCGCCGGCCGCGAGGGCGAGTGCCGCGGCGCCGGTCACCACCTTCCGCCACCGGCCGGAGCGCAACGGGGTTGATCGCATGGTTCTCCCAGTTCTTTTCGCACGGACGGAAACCGTTGGGACACAACGGAAGGCTGACGTCAGCGGACCCGAACGGGATATTCGCGCCAAGGGCGCAAAGGGTCCAGTCGTGATCAAAGAATGAGATCCGACCCGAAAGGGTTAATCTCCCACGAAGTGGGCCGAGTTGACGCGGTCCACTGGGCCGAACGAGTGGCGGCCGAGGCTAGGCCAACCGGCGGTGTCACGGTTGGTCACAACGGCGCAGCCCCGACGCCTGAACGCCGGGGCCGCTCGTTATGTGTTCGTTATGAAGTGGTCAGAGTTTGCTGCCGCAGTCCGAGCAGAACAGCGCGCCCGGCTTGTTGCCTTCGTTGCCGCAGCCGCCGCAGGTGACCTTCAGGGCCAGCGACGTCCCGCACGACGAACAGAACTTGCCGCCGTCGGCCTTCAGGCCGCAGCCCGGGCAGGTGACCTTGGCGCGGGTGTCGATGTCCAGGTCCGCCGTCCAGTTCTTCTCGCGGGCCTGCTCCCAGATCTGGTCGCGCTGGGCCGACGCCTGGGCGCGCGAGATCTCCTCGGCGACGCTGGGCGAGCAGCGCAGGCACTGGCCGATCTCCTCGTTCCAGCACTGGTCGTGGCACATCCAGTCGCCGCAGCCTCGGCACTGGCGGAAGCTCGGGGTGATCTCCTCGACCGCCGCCGCCAGTGCCCGGTCCTTGGCCGGCGAGTTCGTCGCGCGGTCGTAGCGCCACTGGTCGGCCGAATGGCTCAGGTCGCGCAGCGTCCCGCCGAAGAACGAGCCGACCGCGCGAAGCACGCTTCGGCCCGTCTCGATGTTGTCGCGCTGGAAGGCGGAGCGGAAGCCGTTGCCGCAGCGTTCACACCGGAACTCGAACTGGTACCCCTGCGTGTTCGAGAGGTCCGAGAAGTTGTCCGTGAAAGGCACCGAGTCAGCCACGGCCCATCTTGGCCGCGCGGCCGCTTCCGCCGGGACGAGAGATTTGCCGACAACGGCCCGGCTACCGGCGGTCACGGGGCACGAGCAGCGCCAACGGGAGCAGGGCCAGTACCCCGCCGACGACCGCGACGAGCGCGTACCCGCCGCCGGCGAACAGCTGGCCGGAGCCCAGCCCGGCCAGCGCGGACGCCGACCACACCACCGCGTCGACGGTGCCCTGCACCCGGCTGCGCGTCGCCGGGGCGAGGTCGCGGCTCAGCTGCGCGCTGCCGCCGACGAACACCAGGTTCCAGCCGTACCCGAGCAGGAAGAGCGCGAGCGGCAGCCCGGACGTGTGCGCGGCCGGGGCCGCCAGTGCGGTCGCCGACGCCAGCGCCAGCACGCCGAGGCCCGCGTTGACCGTCACGGCCGGGCCCCAGCGGTCGGCGATGCGGCCGGACAGCGGTGCCAGCGCGAACATGCCGGCCAGGTGCGCGCTCAGGACCCAGCCGACGGTGCCGAGGCCGTGCCCGTGGCTCTGCAGCTGCAACGGCGTCATCGTCATCACCGCGACCATGGCCAGCTGCGCGCCGACCATCGCGGCCAGCGGGCGCACGACGGCGGGCGAACGCACCGGCCCGCGGGCGGCCCGCACCCGCGGCGGCGGGACGTCCCGCGGCAGGAGAACGGCCGCCAGCGCCGCGGCCGCCGTCGCGACCACGGCCACCGCGACCGGCCCGGACAGCGACGGCCAGCCGAAGCCGGTCACGACGTGGGCCGCGGGCGCCATGAGCGCCGGACCGGCGAGCGCGCCGATCGTCCCGGCCCAGACGACGGTGGCCAGCGCGCGGCCCCGGCGTTCCGGCGGGTACAGGTCCGCGGCGAGGTAGCGCGACAGCTGGGCGCCGCCGTTGCCCACGCCGACCAGCAGGATCCCCAGCAGCAGCGGAAGCACCGACGTCGCGAGCGCGGCGGCGAACGCGACCAGCGCGCCGAGCGCGGCGGTGCCGTACCCGGCCACCAGGACGCGGCGACGGCCGTTGACCGGCAGCAGCAGGCCCGCACCGAGCGCGCCGCCCGCCGTGCCGAGCACGCTCGCGACGCTCGGCAGCCCGCTCCAGGCCGTGCCACTGCCCGCGGCGACGATCAGCGTGGCCGCGGTCGTCAGGCCGACCGTGGCCGTGTTCAGCAACGCGACGCCGGCGAACAGAACCCCCATGGACCGGGTCCGGCCGGCCACCGTGAAAGTCCCCATGACCAGCAACGTTAGGGAATTCGCGACGCGGTTCGAAGGGCCCGTGAACGGGATTTCGCTCGCCCGGCCCCCGCTTCGGAAGGAAAATGGGGCCCATGACCTTGCGTTCGGAAAAGGCGCTGGACGACGTCGACTGGCGGCTGCTGGACCTGCTGCAGGCCGACGGGAGGCTGTCGTTCAAGGAGCTCGGCCGGCGGATCAACCTCTCGGCGCCCGCGGTCGCCGAGCGGGTGCGGCGGCTCGAAGAGACCGGCGTGATCACCGGTTACCGCGCGCAGGTCGACGCGCGGCGCGCGGGCCAGCCGCTGCAGGCGTTCGTCGAGATGCGCTGCGCGCTGAGCAGCTGCCTGCTGAAGACGTCGAAGTCCGAGGACTACCCGGAGGTCGTCGAGATCCACCGGCTGAGCGGCGACCACTGCACGATGCTGAAGATCCGGGCGGCGTCGCTCGAGCACTTCGAGGGCCTGCTGGAGCGGCTGGGCAAGCACGGCGAACTGCGGTCGTCGGTGGTGCTGTCGACGCAGTTCGAAGGACGGCCGGTGCAGCCACCCTCGGACGACTTCCTGCGCGCGACGACGTCGGAAGGCTGGTCCTGACGCCAACGGCGGCTGCGCGTCCGGGGCCGACCTGCTAGACGAGAGGGATGCCGATCTTCACTCGCCGGGCGCGTGCGCTCGCCGTCACCCTCGCCGCCCTGGGCGGTCTCGCCGTGCCCGCGCCCGCGCAGGCCGGCACGCCCGGCGCCTTCGTCGCGCTCTCCGACGTGGCGCCGTCGATCCTGCAGGACATCCGCTACGACACGCCGCACAACTTCGTCGGACAGCGCATCGACGGGTACCGCCGTCCGATGTGCATCCTGACCCGGCAGGCCGCCGAAGGCCTGCGGAAGGTGCAGGCCCAGGTCGTCCGGCAGGGGTACACGCTCAAGGTGTACGACTGCTACCGGCCGCAGCGGGCCGTCGACCACTTCGTGCGGTGGGCCAAGGACCTCGCCGACGAGAAGATGAAGGCGGAGTTCTACCCGAACGTCGCCAAGGACCGGCTCTTCGCCGACGGGTACATCGCCGAGAAGTCCGGGCACAGCCGCGGCAGCACGATGGACCTCACCCTCGTGCGCATCCCGCCGCCGGTCCAGCGGCCGTACCGCCCGGGCGAGCCGCTCGTGCCCTGCTTCGCGCCGCGGGACCAGCGGTTCCCCGACAACACCGTCGACATGGGCACCGGTTATGACTGCTTCGACCCGCTCGCCCACACCGACAACCCGGCGATCTCCGGCGCCGCGAGGCAGCACCGCGACCTCCTGCGTTCGACGATGGCCGCGGCGGGCTTCCGCAACCTGCCCGAGGAGTGGTGGCACTTCACCCTGAACGGCGAACCGTTCCCGGACACCTACTTCGACTTCCCGGTGTCGCGGGGCAGCCTGCACTGAAACGGAAAGCGCCCCGCGGTCCATTGTGGACCACGGGGCGCCCTGTTTCCTGGTTACGCCGAGCGACGGCGGCGGGCGCCGAACACCAGGCCGCCGCCGAGCGCGAGGGCGAGCAGCGCCAGTGCGCCGAGACCGAGCGCGTCGACACCGGTGCTGGCCAGCCCGGAGGGGCCGCTCTGGCCGCCACCCGTGCCGCCGCCCGGACCGGTCGTCGTGGTCGGGGCGCCGGCCGTGCAGTCGGCCGGGTTGACCGGCACCGTCGGCAGCGGCGCGTCACCTTCCTCCGCGTCGATCCGCACCTGGACGGGCCGCTCGGCCGGACCGCGGACGTAGATCACGGCCGGGTTCTCGTACTTGATCTTCCAGCCCTTCGGCGGCAGGAGGTACAGCTGGTAGTCGGGCCCGGGCGCCACGTCGTGGAACTCGAAGTGCCCGTTCGCGTCGGTCGTCCGCTCGGCGGTGACCGGGCAGTGCCCGTCGGACACGAGCACGACCTTGGTGCCGGCGACGCCCTGCTTCACCCCGCCCTGCTCACCGTAGACGGCCACGTCACCCACGATGGTCGCCTTGCCGCCGGGCACCGACGCCTCGTCAGCGGCGAGCGCGTGGTTGTCGAGGTCGACGCCGCGGTAGCCGAAGTCGCAGCTCACCGTGACGATGCCGCGGTCGAGAGCGCCCGCCGGCACCTGCTCGGTGACGTCGATCGTGCGGGTCTCACCCGGCGCGATCCGCACCCCGTCGCCGGCGAGGTCGCCCCAGCCCGGCCCCGTGCCCTTCAGGGCGTACGAGGCACCGAAGCGGTCGCATTCGGCCACGATGCCGGTGAGCGGCACCGAGCCGGAGTTCGTCAGCTTCACGGCGACGTGCGCCAGATCGCCGACCTGGTAGCTGTCCTGGGTGAAGGCCATCGACGCGGTGAGCTTGCCGTCGAGCGGCGGCGCCCCGCGGACGAGCAGCTCCGTGTCCGCTCCGACCTCGATGTTCTGGAACGGGAACAGCCACCCGCCGAGCACGTCCCCGCCGAAGTGGTACTTGGCCGCCGGGATCTCGCCGAAGTCGAAGTGCCCGCCCTTGCCGCTCGTCGCCTGGTAGGTGAGGGAGCTGTACCGCAAGGTGAGCGTGATGCCGGTCAGCTCCTCGCCGGCGTCGAACGTGCCGTTGCCGTTCGCGTCGCCGTACACGACGCCGGTCGCGTGCCCGGGCGTCTTCTCGAGCTTGATCGGGATGTCGAAGCCGGGGGCGACGCCGTGGCCGTCCTTGTCGTAGACGAAGCCGCGCAGGTTCGCGTGGTCCTGGCTGATGTCCTGGAGCTGCCCGACGACCGCCTGGGTGAAGGTCTCGCCCGGCTGCAGCGTCACCCCGGGCTTCCCGCTGAGCGGGCCCCAGCCGTCGATGAACGGGACCACGAGGTCGTCGGGCTTGTCGAACCACTGGGCGACCTGCAGCCCCTCGGCGGGCACGCTGCGCGGGTTGTGGATCTTGATGGTGAAGTGGACGTCCGCATTGGTCGGGTACGAATCCGCGATGTCGAACGAAACGTCGAGATCCGGCTGCGGAACGGGATCGTCCTGCGGCTGCGCCGCCGCGGGCTTGCTCTCCGGCTGGGTCGAACTCGGCGGTGGCACTTCCGAACTGGGCGGCGCCTCCGACGGGGATGGCACTGTGGACGGCGCGGTCGACGTCGGTGTCGGCGCCGGGTCCTCCGCGGCCGCCGGGCCGGCGAACGCGCTGGTCAGCACGGCCGCGGCCGTCAGTGCGGCGAAGATGCGCGCGACGGATCTCGCGCCTCTGGATGTGTTCACGAACAGTCACCCCTGATTACCCGTTGGAAACGCGCAAAGCCCCCGAACCGCGTGAACCGGCTCACTCTAGCCGCATCCGGGGCGGGTGAATACCCGATCAGGTGACAAAAGGAGGAAAGGCCCCCGCCGGAAACCCGGCGGGGGCCTTTCTCGTCAAAAACCTCGTCAGCGGAAGTCGCGGCCGAAGTCGTAGTCGTCCAGCGGGACCGCGGCACCGGTGCCCGTCCCGAACACGTCCGGGGTGTAGTAGCCGTCGTCGTAGGACGGGATCGCGTACGCCGCGACCCGGGCCTCCTCGGTCGGCTGCACCTGGATGTTGCGGTACCGGTTGATGCCCGTACCGGCCGGGATCAGCTTACCGATGATCACGTTCTCCTTGAGGCCCACGAGCTTGTCCGAGCGGCCGTTGATGGCCGCGTCGGTCAGGACTCGCGTGGTCTCCTGGAACGACGCCGCCGACAGCCACGAGTCCGTGGTGAGCGACGCCTTCGTGATCCCCATCAGCACCGGACGGCCCGAAGCCGGCTCGCCGCCCTCGGCGACCGCGGCCCGGTTCGTCGCCTCGAACTTGGTCCGCTCGGGCAGCTCGCCCGGCAGGAAGTCCGTGGCACCGGAGTCGATGATCGTCACCCGGCGCAGCATCTGCCGGACGATGACCTCGATGTGCTTGTCGTGGATCGACACACCCTGGGCGCGGTACACCTTCTGGACCTCGTCCACCAGGTGGATCTGCGCCTCGCGCGGCCCCATGACCCGCAGGACCTCGTGCGGGTCCGGCGTGCCCTCGAGCAGCTGCTGACCGACGTGCACGTGGTCACCGTCGCCCAGCGGGCCGTTCGGGGTGTTCGCGAGCCGCTGCCGCTTGGACAGCTTGTCGAAGACGATCTCCTCGCCCCCGTCGTCCGGGATGAGGGTGATCTTCCAGAACCGCTCGCTCTCCTCGATCCGCACGCGGCCGTCGACGTCGGCGATGGGCGCCTTGCCCTTCGGGACGCGGGCCTCGAACAGCTCCTGGACACGCGGCAGACCGGTCGTGATGTCGTCACCGGCCACACCACCCTGGTGGAACGTACGCATCGTCAGCTGCGTACCCGGCTCACCGATCGACTGGGCGGCGACGATACCCACCGCCTCGCCGACGTCGACGAGCTGACCGGTCGCCATCGAGCGGCCGTAGCAGGTCGCGCAGATACCGACGGCCGACTCACAGGTCAGCACCGAGCGGACCTTGACCTTCGAGATGCCGCTGCCGAGCAGCTTCTCGATGGCCGGGTCGCCCAGGTCGTCGCCGGCGTTCAGCACGACGTTGCCCTTGGCGTCCACCGCGTCCGTCGCGAGGTTCCGCGCGTACACGGAGGTCTCGACGTGCTGGTCGCGCAGGACCTTGCCGTCGCCGATGTCCTCGCCGATCGGCATCATGATGCCGCGGGTGGTGCCGCAGTCGATCTCGCGGACGATGACGTCCTGCGAGACGTCCACCAGACGCCGGGTCAGGTAACCCGAGTCGGCGGTGCGGAGCGCCGTGTCCGCCAGGCCCTTCCGGGCACCGTGCGTCGCGATGAAGTACTCCGCCACCGACAGGCCCTCACGGAAGTTGGCCTTGATCGGACGCGGGATGTACTCACCCTTCGGGTTCGACACCAGGCCACGCATCCCGGCCAGCGACCGGACCTGCGTCATGTTACCGGCGGCGCCCGACTTCACGATCATGGCGATCGGGTTGTCGTCCGGCAGCGCCGTCTCCATGATCTTGTGGACCTCTTCGGTGGCCTGCGTCCACACCTTGACGAGCTCGTTGTTGCGCTCGGCGTGCGACAGCTGACCGCGCTGGTAGCGCTTCTCCACCTGGGAGGCCTTGCCCTCGTACTCGTCGAGGATGGCCTTCTTGCCCACCGGGGTGAGCACGTCCGAGATGGCGACGGTGACGCCCGACCGGGTCGCCCAGTAGAAACCGGCGTCCTTCAGCCGGTCCAGGGTCTGCGCGACCTGGGTCATCGAGTACCGCTCGGCGAGGTCGTTCACGATCGCGGCCTGCCGCTTCTTCGGCATCGGCTCGTTGATGAACGGGTAGTCCGCCGGCAGCAGCTCGTTGAACAGCACGCGGCCCAGGGTCGTCTCGGCCAGCCACGCCTTGCCCGGCTCCCAGCCCTTCTCCGCGAGCGCCGGCTCGTCGGCCTTGGCCGGCTGCCGGTCGGTGATGCGGATCTTGACCGGGGCGTGCAGGCTCAGCGCCTTGCGGTCGAAGGCCATGATGGCCTCGGCCGGCGACGAGTACGCGTTGCCCGCGCCCTCGGCCGTCTCGGTGAGCCGGGTCAGGTGGAACAGGCCGGTGACCATGTCCAGTCGCGGCATGGCGAGCGGGCGGCCCGACGCCGGCGACAGGATGTTGTTCGCCGACAGCATCAGGATCCGGGCCTCGGCCTGCGCCTCGGCCGACAGCGGCAGGTGCACCGCCATCTGGTCACCGTCGAAGTCCGCGTTGAACGCCTCGCAGACCAGCGGGTGCAGCTGGATGGCCTTGCCTTCGACCAGCTGCGGCTCGAAGGCCTGGATGCCGAGGCGGTGCAGGGTCGGCGCACGGTTCAGCATCACCGGGTGGCCGGTGATGACCTCTTCCAGCACGTCCCACACCTGCGGCCGCGAGCGCTCCACCATCCGCTTGGCGGACTTGATGTTCTGCGCGTGGTTCAGGTCGACCAGCCGCTTCATGACGAACGGCTTGAACAGCTCGAGCGCCATGTCCTTCGGCAGGCCGCACTGGTGCAGCTTCAGCTGCGGGCCGACGATGATGACCGAACGGCCCGAGTAGTCGACTCGCTTGCCGAGCAGGTTCTGGCGGAACCGGCCCTGCTTGCCCTTGAGGAGGTCGGACAGCGACTTCAGCGGCCGGTTGCCCGGGCCGGTGACCGGACGCCCGCGGCGGCCGTTGTCGAACAGCGCGTCGACGGCCTCCTGCAGCATCCGCTTCTCGTTGTTGACGATGATCTCGGGCGCGCCGAGGTCGATCAGCCGCTTGAGGCGGTTGTTCCGGTTGATGACCCGGCGGTACAGGTCGTTCAGGTCCGACGTCGCGAAGCGGCCACCGTCCAGCTGCACCATCGGGCGCAGGTCCGGCGGGATGACCGGGACGGCGTCGAGCACCATGCCGCGCGGGTCGTTGCCGGTGGCCTGGAAGGCCGCGACGACCTTGAGCCGCTTCAGCGCGCGGAGCTTCTTCTGCCCCTTGCCGTTGCGGATGGTGTCGCGCAGGCTCTCGGCCTCGGCGTTGACGTCGAACTCGGTGGCCAGCTTCTGGATGGCCTCCGCGCCCATGCCGCCGGTGAAGTACTCGCCGTAGCGGTCGACGAGCTCGCGGTAGAGCAGCTCGTCGGCGATCAGCTGGCGGGTGTCGAGCTTCGTGAAGGTCGTCCAGACCTCCTCGAGGCGGTCGAGCTCGCGGCCGGCGCGGTCGCGCAGCTGACGCATCTCGCGCTCGCCGCCCTCCTTGACCTTGCGGCGGACGTCGGACTTGGCGCCCTCCGCCTCCAGCGCGGCCAGGTCGGCTTCGAGCTTCTGCGCGCGGGCCTCGATGTCCGCGTCACGCTTGGTCTCGAGGTTCTTGCGCTCGACACCGATCTCGTTCTCGAGGGTCGGCAGGTCGTTGTGGCGCAGCTCCGTGTTCACGCCGGTGATGACGTAAGCAGCGAAGTAGATGATCTTCTCGAGGTCCTTCGGCGCCAGGTCCAGGAGGTAGCCCAGGCGGGACGGAACACCCTTGAAGTACCAGATGTGGGTGACCGGGGCGGCCAGCTCGATGTGGCCCATCCGCTCACGGCGAACCTTGGCACGGGTCACCTCGACGCCGCAGCGCTCACAGATGATGCCCTTGAAGCGGACGCGCTTGTACTTGCCGCAGTAGCACTCCCAGTCCCGGGTCGGGCCGAAGATCTTCTCGCAGAAGAGGCCGTCCTTCTCGGGCTTGAGCGTCCGGTAGTTGATGGTCTCCGGCTTCTTGACCTCGCCGTACGACCACTGACGGATGTCGTCGGCCGTGGCGAGACCAATGCGGAGCTCATCGAAAAAGTTGACGTCCAGCACGTCTGAATCCCCTTGGGGTTGTTTCGGCTAGAGAGGGGTCGGCGGGCGAGGCGGGACCCACGGGAGGCAGGTCCCGCCTCAGCTCCGGTCAGTGCACGACGTCGTCCACCGAGGGCGACTCGTTGCGGGACAGGTTGATGCCGAGGTTCGCCGCGGCGCGCTCGAGGTCCTCGTCGTCGGAGTCGCGCATCTCGATCGCCGCACCGTCGCTGGAGAGCACCTCGACGTTGAGGCACAGCGACTGGAGCTCCTTGAGGAGCACCTTGAACGACTCCGGGATGCCCGGCTCGGGGATGTTCTCCCCCTTGACGATGGCCTCGTACACCTTGACGCGGCCGACCACGTCGTCCGACTTGATCGTCAGCAGCTCCTGCAGCGTGTAGGCGGCGCCGTACGCCTGCATCGCCCAGCACTCCATCTCACCGAAGCGCTGGCCACCGAACTGCGCCTTACCACCCAGCGGCTGCTGCGTGATCATCGAGTACGGACCGGTGGAGCGGGCGTGGATCTTGTCGTCGACCAGGTGGTGCAGCTTCAGGATGTACATGTAGCCGACGGACACCGGGTACGGGTACGGCTCGCCGGAGCGGCCGTCGAACAGGTTGGCCTTCCCGTTCTCCTTCACCATCCGCTCGCCGTCGCGGTTCGGCTTCGTGCTGGCGAGCAGCCCGGTGAGCTCCTCTTCCTTCGCACCGTCGAACACCGGGGTGGCGGTGTTCGTGCCGGGCTCGACGTCGCGGAGCTCGGGCGACAGGTTCTTCGCCCAGTCCGGGTCGCCCTCGATCGTCCAGCCCTGCGACGCCAGCCAGCCCAGGTGCAGCTCGAGGATCTGGCCGATGTTCATACGACGCGGCACACCGTGGGTGTTCAGGATGATGTCGACCGGGGTGCCGTCCTCCATGAACGGCATGTCCTCGACCGGCAGGATCTTGCCGATGACACCCTTGTTGCCGTGCCGGCCGGCGAGCTTGTCGCCCGGCTGGATCTTGCGCTTCTGGGCCACGTAGACGCGGACCAGCTCGTTGACGCCCGGGGGCAGCTCGTCGTCGTCCTCGCGGGAGAACACCCGGATGCCGATGACCTTGCCGGTCTCGCCGTGCGGCACCTTCAGCGAGGTGTCGCGGACTTCGCGGGCCTTCTCGCCGAAGATCGCGCGGAGCAGGCGCTCCTCCGGGGTCAGCTCGGTCTCGCCCTTCGGCGTGACCTTGCCGACCAGGATGTCGCCGTCGCGGACCTCGGCACCGATGCGGATGATGCCGCGCTCGTCGAGGTCGGCCAGGACCTCCTCGGAGACGTTCGGGATGTCCCGGGTGATCTCCTCGGCGCCCAGCTTGGTGTCGCGGGCGTCGATCTCGTGCTCCTCGATGTGGATCGACGTCAGCACGTCGTCCTGCACCAGGCGCTCGGAGAGGATGATCGCGTCCTCGTAGTTGTGGCCCTCCCACGGCATGACCGCGACCAGCAGGTTCTTGCCGAGGGCGACCTCACCGTTTTCGGTGGACGGGCCGTCGGCGATGACCTGACCGGCTTCGACCCGGTCGCCCTCGTTGACGATCGGGCGGTGGTTGAAGCAGGTGCCGTGGTTCGAGCGGCGGAACTTGTAGAGGCTGTAGGCCTTCCGCGTGCCGTCGTCGTGCATGACCGTGATGAGGTCGGCCGACAGCTCCTCGACCACGCCCGACTGCTCGGCGACCAGCATGTCGCCGGAGTCGATCGCGGCGCGCAGCTCCACGCCGGTGCCGACGTACGGCGCCTGGCTGCGGAGCAGCGGCACGGCCTGACGCTGCATGTTCGCGCCCATCAGCGCGCGGTTCGCGTCGTCGTGCTCGAGGAACGGGATCATCGCCGTCGCGATCGAGACCATCTGCCGCGGCGACACGTCCATGTAGTCGATGTCGAGCGGGTCGATCAGCTCGACCTCGCCACCCTTGCGGCGGGCCATGACCCGGTCTTCGACGAAGTTGCCGTCGTCGTCGATCGGCGCGTTGGCCTGGGCCTTGACGTAGCGGTCTTCCTCGTCGGCCGTCAGGTAGTCGATCTGGTCGGTGACCCGGCCCTCGACGACCTTGCGGTACGGCGTCTCGATGAAGCCGAACGGGTTGACCCGCGCGTAGGAGCAGAGCGAGCCGATCAGGCCGATGTTCGGGCCTTCCGGCGTCTCGATCGGGCACATCCGGCCGTAGTGCGACGGGTGGACGTCGCGGACCTCCATGCCGGCGCGCTCACGCGACAGACCACCCGGGCCCAGCGCGTTGAGGCGGCGCTTGTGGGTCAGGCCGTCGATCGGGTTCGTCTGCTGCATGAACTGCGACAGCTGCGAGGTGCCGAAGAACTCCTTGATCGCCGCGCCGATCGGGCGGATGTTGATCAGGGTCTGCGGGGTGATCGCCTCGACGTCCTGCGTGGTCATGCGCTCGCGGACGACGCGCTCGGTGCGCGACAGGCCGACCCGGATCTGGTTCTGGATCAGCTCGCCGACGGTGCGGATGCGGCGGTTGCCGAAGTGGTCGATGTCGTCGGTCTCGACCGGGATCTCGGTGCCGTTCGCCGCGTCCATCTTGTCCTCGCCGGCGTGCAGCCGGACCAGGTACTCGATGATCGTGACGATGTCCTCTTCGGTCAGCGTCCCGTTGTCGATCGGCGTCGACAGGCCCAGCTTCTTGTTGACCTTGTACCGGCCGACCTTGGCCAGGTCGTAGCGCTTCGCCTTGAAGAACAGGTTCTCCAGCAGGGTCTGCGCGCTCTCCTTCGTGGGCGGTTCGCCCGGGCGGAGCTTGCGGTAGATGTCGAGCAGCGCCTCGTCGGTGCCGGCGGTGTGGTCCTTCTCGAGGGTGGCCAGCAGCGTCTCCGAGAAGGAGAAGCGCTCGCGGATCGCCTCGGTGGTCCAGCCGAGCGCCTTCAGCAGCACGGTGACGGGCTGGCGGCGCTTGCGGTCGATGCGGACGCCGACGGTGTCGCGCTTGTCGACGTCGAACTCCAGCCAGGCACCCCGGCTCGGGATGACCCGGACGCTGAAGACGTCCTTGTCGGAGGTCTTGTCGATGTCCTTGGAGTAGTAGACGCCCGGGGAGCGGACCAGCTGGGACACCACGACACGCTCGGTGCCGTTGATGACGAAGGTGCCCTTGTCGGTCATCACCGGGAAGTCGCCGAGGAAGACCGTCTGGCTCTTGATCTCACCCGTGTTGTTGTTGACGAACTCCGCCGTGACGAACAGCGGGGCGGCGTACGTCATGTCCTTGTCCTTGCACTCTTCGATCGAGGCCTTGACCTCGTCGAAGCGCGGGGCGGAGAAGGACAGGGACATCGAACCGGAGAAGTCTTCGATCGGCGAGATCTCGTTGAGGACCTCTTCGAGGCCGCCGACCGGGTTCTCCTCACCCTCCTCGACACGGCGCTGGAACCACGCTTCGTCCCCGGTGAACCACTGGAACGACTGGATCTGGACGTCGAGCAGGTTGGGGGTGTTCAGGGGTTCGCGAATCTTTGCGAAGGAAACCCGCTTGGGCGCGCCGGGGATTCCCGTGGCCTCCGAGCGAGATTCAGCCGAGTTGGTCGCAGCAGTGGCCTGGTTCGCGGGAGAGACTGCCAAGATGCGTCCTTCCGGGGACAATGAGCGGTGACGGCCGCCATAGCAACAGCTATCAGCGACTGTCAAGGGTGCCGTGTGCCCACTATCCTAACTACCGGCTCCGGGCAGCCTGAAAGAGGGCAGCGCAAAGAGGCAGTCTAGCCCGAACGTCGCGGCTTGTCCAGGGGGCGCTCCCGATGGGGCCCAGCCTGCTTCGCAACGTCTTCAGGTATGCCTCCGGGCGACCCGGAGGTCCCTCCCGCAAGGGCCCCGGTTTCGCCGTCGGGAGTAAGCGTGACCCCACCGGCGCTTCCAGTCAAGATGCCACACGGGGTCCCGCCGGTTGGCGCAGCGTGGAAGAGGGTCAGCGGAGCGTGAGCGGCCGAATATCATTCCAGCTACCGGCCGGTAATGCCACCTTGGGGGGCTCTACCTGGGGTTTCCGGGGCGGGGTGGGGGTATGGCGAAGGCCACCGGGGCGGAGTTGAGGCCGGTGTGTCGGGGCGGGATTTTTCGGGGTTCGCTCGGGGCGTAGGGGGTCGGGAGAGCGCTTGCCGGGGTGGGGTGGGGGCGCGACGGGTGGTGGCGCGGGCGAGGGTGGTGGGGCCGATGGGGCGGCTGGGGCGCTTCTGGACGCGGTGGGCACGGTCGGTGGGTGACCGCGGGGCCCGGGGTGGGTGCGGGGCCCGGGGGTGGGTGCGGGCCCCGGGGGGTGCGGTCGGCGCGGCCACGGGTGGGCGCGGCTGGGGCGGCCAGAGCGGGCGCGCTCGGCAATAGCCCCGCGCCGGGGGCCCGGTGGGCGCAGCTGGACAGCCAAAGCGAGCACGCACGGCAAACAGCCCCGCGCCGGGGGCCCGGTGGGCGCAGCTGGACAGCCAAAGCGAGCACGCACGGCAAACAGCCCCGCGCCGGGGGCCCGGTGGGCGCAGTTGGACAGCCAAAGCGAGCACGCACGGCAAACAGCCCCGCGCCGGGGGCCCGGTGGGCGCGGCTGGGCAGCCAGAGCGAGCACGCACGGCAAACAGCCCGCGGGCAGGGGTAGGCGCGGCCGGGGCGGGCCGACACGACCGAACCCGCGGCGCAGCCGGCGCCCCGAGGCAGGTCGCGCCACCGAGGCGGTCGCCCGGCCAACGAGCCGTCGCACCCGCGTCCGTCCACGCGCGTCCATGTAATAAGGCGGCCCACCCACCTTGGGCGCCGCCGGTGGAGGGCGGATCCCGCGTCCGCCCTCCACCGCGGCGCTCGCGCACGCCCTGCCGCCACGACTCTGGGGCCGCAGGGTGTGGTGGGTTCGTCCGGTCGCGCCGCCCTCCACTGCGGCCGACCAGCTCCTGCCAAGACGCTACGAAAACACCTTCCAGGCCGCCGCCAGCTCGACCCTCGACGTGATGTTCATCTTCTGGAACACCTTCTTCAGGTGGAACGCCACCGTGTGTCTCGAAATGAACAGCTGCCTGCCGACCTCGTTGTTGGTGTGGCCCTGGCTGACCAGCTCGGCGACCGCGAACTCCGTGTTCGTCAACCCGTGGGGCACGAGGCCTTCGCACTCCACCGTCCGGGTCGTGCCGCGGCGGATGCCGTACTCGCGGAGCTTGTTCACCACCCGGGCCGAGTCGCGGGTGGCGCTCACCGCCGTGTACGTGTCCAGGACCGCCTCGAGGATGCGGATCGTCCGGTCGCGCTCGGAACACCGGACGGCCAGCAGGCTCGCCAGGTCCTCGCGCGCCGACGCCGTGCACCACCGGTCGGGGTGGATGTCGGCCGCTTCGCGCAGCTTGGCCGGGTCCTGCTCCAGGAGGCCTGCCGCGTGCAGGGCCGAGCCGCGGATCACGCTGAACTCCGGCTGCTCGGCCGCCAGGGCCGCGGCCTCCTCGACCGAGGCCTTCGCCAGGTCGAGCGCGCCCAGCTTGACGCAGGCGCGCACCAGCCAGGACGCCGCCGCCGGTTCCGACACCAGCAGCTGCCGGAGCACCACCGGGTTGGTGACGATGCCGGCGATGAGGCTCGCCGCGCTCTCCACCCCGCTGCGGGCCTCGACCGCCTGCGCGGCCACCCAGGCCCCCGGCGCCTGCCCGAAGTACCCGAGCAGCGCCTCGTCCGACAGCTTGTCGACGAAGTGGCGGCACGCCCGCATGTCCGCCCGGCGCAGCGCACCGAGCGCCAGCACCACGTAACTGGGCGGCCGCAGCGACCGGTCGCCGCAGCTCTCGGCGATCCGCAGCCCGGTGCTGATCTCTTCCATCGCGTCGTCGACGCTGCCCATGGCGAACAGCAGGCTGCCCCGGACGTTGTGCTTCACGGCGGTCATCCGGTCGGAGGCTGCCCCGCCCCGATCCGCGTCCACCGCGTCCAGCACCCGGCGGCCCGCTTCCAGGTCCCGGGCCTTGATCAGCAACCCGACATACCAGAACTGGGCGAGCTGGGAAAGTTCGTCGGATTCCCGGCGATTGCCGGCGGCAGCCGCCTTGGCGCAGTGCAAGCCCGCGTCGAGCCGCCCGTTGAACCACGACGATGCGGAGCGGCGAAGGAAGCCAGCGGTATCGCACGACCGCTGCATCAAATCATCACCGAACCCCGCGAACGGATTCTGTGGCATTTGTAGGTTTGGTACGTCCAACATCGATCGGCTATCCCCCAGGCATAGACGAAGCGGAAACGATCAGCGGCTCGCCGCGCTCCAGCGGATTCAACGACACCGAGCAGGAACGGCTAATGTCCCCGCAGGGGCCGTTCTTCGAAGGTAATACGCCCCGCGTTAAGTCGGTGTTCACGCGGAACGCAGTTTGTTTGTCAACGCGTGGCGACGCCCCAGAAGGCGCGAAAGGAGCGCGCCACCCACCAACCTCCCCAGGTTGACATGTTAAAGATTCACACCTTGCTGCGCCTACAGTAGCTCCGCACTGACGCCTCGTCACCGCCGGTGTGACTCCGATCACAATCTCCTGAATTGCGGTTGTGCGGGAACTTTCCTTGCCTGACAAGGACATTTGCTGATAGTACGACGGCCACGTCAGCCAGCTGGCCTAGCGCGCAAACGGTTAGTAGTCAACAAACCATACGGTCGTACGGATGTTCACGGTAACCGTGGACTGAACCACTAACGAATTACCAGGTCCGCGGGGACATTACGCGGAATGCCCCGAACCCGGGGTACCGGCGCCGATGGCGCGATCAGCCCAGCGCATTCGGCGATTCGGCGGACAAGTGCAGCAGGGCGCGCGCGGCGAGGCGGTAGCCGAACGCGCCGAGGCCGACCACCACGCCACTCGCCAGCGGAGCGATGACCGACTCGTGGCGGAACTGCTCGCGCGCCCAGACGTTGCTGAGGTGGACCTCCACCCACGGCGGCTCGTAGCTCGCCAGCGCGTCGCGCAGGCTCCAGCCGGCGATCATCAGCGCGCCGGGGTTGACGATGGCGCCGACCGTCGTGTCGCGGTGCGCGTGGATCGCGCCGACCAGCTCGCCTTCGCCGTCACGCTGCACCGACACGACGTCCCAGCCGCGGGGACGCACCTCCTCGGCGACCGCCTTTTCGATGTCGGCCAGCGTGTCGGTGCCGTAGATCTCCGGCTCGCGCCGGCCCAGCACACCCAGGTTGGGACCGTTCAGCAGCAGGACGTCGGGCACGGGACACACCTCGCTCTTCAGGGGGGCCGGACCACCCCATGCTGTCGACGCCGCCCGACGCGGCACCACACCCACGTTGATAGTTGCGCCCGGTGACCTATCAGACCAGGGGATGCCCGGCCGGCCATCCGGAACCTAGGCTCCGCACCGAGGCTTATCCGGCGAACCGGGAATGGAGTTCCGTCGCAGTGACGACCAACGTGACCGAAAACGCGCCGAGCAACGAATCGCTGCGCTCACCGCTGCCACCGGAATTCGTCCGGCGCGAAGATCCGTTCCACGTCCCACCCGCATTGGTGGCCGTGGCCGAGCGGGGACCGGTCGCCAAGGCGACCCTCGCCGCGGGCGACCCGTTCTGGCTGGTTTCCGGATACGAAGAAGCGCGCGCGGTGCTTTCGGACCCGCGGTTCTCTTCCGACCGGTTCCAGTACCACCCGCGGTTCAAGGAGCTGTCGCCCGAATTCCGTGAACGCCTGCGCGACGACAAGGCGCGCGCCGGGTCGTTCATCAACATGGACCCGCCGGAGCACACCCGGTACCGGAAACTGCTCACCGGGCAGTTCACCGTGCGCCGGATCCGCGAGCTCGGCGCCCGGATCGACGAAATCGTCGCCGGCCGGGTGGACGCCATGCTGGCCGGCGGCACCACCGCCGACCTGATGACGGAGTTCGCGTTCCCCGCGCCCTCGCTGATGATCTGCGAGCTGCTCGGCGTGCGGTACGAGGCCCGGGCGGAGTTCCAGCAGCGTGCGGCCGCACTGCTGCAGATGAACCAGCCGGTCGCGGAGGCGGTGAAGAACGCCGACGCCCTGCGCGCGTTCATGCAGGAGCTGGTCGAGGACAAGCGCCGGAACCCGGCGGGTGACCTCCTCTCCGGCCTGATCCACCACGCCGGCGCCGACCCCGCGCTCACCGACGACGAGCTGATCAACATCGCGAACCTGCTGCTCATCGCCGGCTACGACACGACCGCGAGCATGCTGGGGCTCGGCATCTTCGTGCTGCTGCAGCGCCCGGCACAGCTCGCCACGCTGCGGGACGACCCGGACCGCATCGCCGACGCCGTCGAGGAGCTGCTGCGCTACCTGTCCGTGGTGAACCCGGGGATCTTCCGGTTCGCCAAGGAGGACCTGGAGTTCGCCGGCGAGCACATCCCGGCCGGCTCGACGGTGGTCGTGTCGGTGGTGGCCACCAACCGCGACCAGCGGCAGTGGCCGGACCCGGACCTGGACTTGACCCGACCCCGCGGCCCGCACCTGGCCTTCGGCCACGGCGTCCACCAGTGCCTCGGCCAGCAGCTGGCCCGGATGGAGATGCAGGCGGGGTACGCGGAACTGCTGCGCCGCCTGCCGAACCTCCGGCTGGCCGTGCCGCCGGAGGAGGTCCCGCTGCGCAACGACATGCTGACGTACGGGGTGCACTCCCTGCCGATCGCCTGGGACGCCCCCTAGACGAGTAATGCGTAACTCGGTCAGTGGTCGTAGGCGGTCAGTGATCGGGTGATGGGTTGGCCGGTGGCGCGGTTGTGCCAGATGGCGGCGGTGAGGGCCAGGAGGCGTTGGGCGACGCGGACGCCGACGCCTTCGATGGTGCGTCCACCGTGCTGTTCCAGGTTCAGCTGGCCCTTGAGGGTGTCGTTGACCGACTCGATGAGCTGGCGGATGGACTTGAGCAGCGGCTCACCGGGATGCGGCTTGCGGTTGCGGTAGGACGGCCGGATCAGCCGGACCCCGCGCTCGGCCAGGAAGCGGTCCAGTTCCGCGGAGACGTAGCCCTTGTCGGCGATGATCAGCAGCCCCGGACGTTCGGTGAGCAGGTGGGGTTCGTGGTCGCAGATGGCCATGAGCACCTGCCGCTCGTCGACCTTCGGGTCGGCCAGCGCCCAGGCGACCGGGAGTCCGGCCGGGGTGCAGACCAGATGCAGCCGCAGTCCCCAGAACCAGCGCGAGTGTGAGCGGCAGAAGCCATACTTTGCCCAGCCGGCCAGCTCCGAACGCTGGACCGTGGGTCGGGAGCGACCGCATTCGACCGGGGTGGAGTCCACGATCCAGGTGGTGTCGGTCCACAGGTCGGTGTCCGCCGCCAGCCAGCGCATGACCTGCTTGACCAGCGGCAACGCGGCACGCAGCCGACGGTTGTAGCCGGACTGGCCAGGCAGATAGCGGAACGCGCCGGGCATCCGGGCGGGCAGGAACCGCAGCCAGCGGGCCTCGGAGGTGAACCCCAGCAACGCCTGGGCCACGGCCAAGGTCACCAGCTCCGCGTCGGTCAGCTTCGGCGGCCTGCCCACCCGCCGCCTGCCGGCGAGGTGGTCGTCGATCTTGACGTAGAGTGCGGTGAGAAGGGTGTTCAGGTCTGTCGTCACAAACCGATCTTGAACACCCTTCGCCCATCTCCAGCCACCACCCAAACTTACGCATTACTCGTCTAGGACACAGAGGGCCAGGGCCCGGACCGCAGCCGGCGGTCCGGGCCTTCACGCGCTGCGGACGCCAAGCGCCCCAATGAGGTTTTCTCAGTAGCGGCCGTTGAGCTTCCCCCGGTTGTCCGGACACCTGACCTGAGATGACCGATGGTCACCAGGGAGGATGTTCCGATGCCTGCACCACACCCGCCTGAGTTCCGTCAGCGCGCCGTCGAGCTGGCCCGCCTCGGCGACAAACCGGTCGCCGCGCTGGCCAAGGACCTGGGGATCAGCGAGTCCTGCCTGCGCAACTGGATGGCCCAGGCCGACGCCGACGAGAACGGCTCAACCACAAAGCTGACCAGTGCGGAGAAGAAGGAGCTTGCCGAGCTGCGCCGGAAGAACCGGCAGCTTGAGATGGAGAATGAGATCCTGAAACGCGCGGCGGCGTACTTCGCGCGGGAGAACATCCTCCCAAAGTAACCTTCCCGCTGGTCTGTGAACTCGCCGCGGACGGTATCGACGTCACGGTGGCCTGCCGGGTATTGAACGTGTCCCGCTCCGGATACTACGAATGGCGCGACCGGCCGCCCTCGACCCGAGAGGCGGAGAACACGGTACTGCTGAAACACATCGAACAGATCCACGCCGATTCCCGCGGCACCTACGGCTCACCGCGCGTGCACGCCGAACTCATGCTCGGTCTGGGGATGCCGGTCAACCTCAAACGGGTCGAGCGGCTCATGCGCGAGGCCGGGATCCAGGGCCTCTACCGGCGCCGCCGGCACCACACCACAGTCCGTGACCCGGCCGGGCAACCCAGCGCCGACCTGGTCAACCGCCAGTTCACCGTCGACGCCCCGGACCGGTTGTGGATCACCGACATCACCGAACACCCCACCGAGGAGGGCCGGGTCTACTGCGCCGCGGTCATGGACGCCTATTCCCGGCTCATCATCGGCTGGTCCATCGCCGGCCATATGCGCACCGAACTGGTCACCGACGCCCTCGGTATGGCCATCCTGCGCCGCCAGCCGGAAAACGACACCACCATTCTACATTCCGACCACGGCTCGCAATATACCTCGTGGGCATTCGGGCAACGTCTCCGCAATGCCGGACTGCTCGCGTCCATGGGCACAGTCGGCGACTGTTACGACAATGCCATGATGGAATCGTTCTGGGGCACTCTTCAGCTTGAACTTCTCGACTCGAGAACGTGGAAAAACCGAGACGAACTTGCCAATGCGATATTCGAATGGATAGAGTGCTGGTACAACCCGAAGCGGAGACATTCCAAGATCGGGATGCACAGCCCCGCCACGTTTGAGGCCCTCAACCAGCCACCACACGCGGCACCCTGACCCCACACCCGCCGTGTCCGGCGAACGGGGGGAAGCTCACGTGGTGTTCGTGGTGGGTGAGGACGAGGGCTGCTTGGACGATGTGGCCGATGCGGTGGGGGCAGAGGGTGATTCGTTGGAGTGCTGACCAGCGGGTTTTGAGGAGTGCCATGGCGCGTTCACCCAGGGCGCGGGCCCGGGCGTGCAGCAGGTTGTGGACCCGTTGCCGGGCGTTGAGGGGTGGTTGACCTGCGGTTTTCTTGAACGGGGTGAGGATGCCGATCCCGGCGGCGTGGTAGGCCTTGTCGGCCAGAGTTCTCAGGCCCTGGCCGGCGGCGGCGGTCAACGCGCCGACGATTCCGTGGTCGCGGGCGGCGGAGAGGTCGTTGCGGGAGCCGGGCAGCACCGCCGAGACCCACAGCGGGAACCCGTCGGGGCTGGCCAGGAACTGGATGTTCCCGCCGAAGGCGCGGTGCTTGCCCGAGTACCACAGGTGCACGATCCGGCCACGGTTCTTACCTTTGGTTTTGATCGTGGTGGCCGCGACCCGGTCACACGGGATCAGGGTGCCGTCCAGGATCACGTGTGTGTCACCTCGGGTGTGGCGCTCGCGCAGGACCTGATGCAGGTCCGGGGCCTGGGCGGCGAGGGCGGTGATCGCTTCGTGCAGGTAGCGGTAGGCGGTGGCGATGCTGATGCGATGGTCGGCCGCCAGCCGGTGCAGGGGGGTGGCGTCGCGGAACCAGCGCAGCACCAGCACCGCCTGCCAGTACGGGGTCAACGCGCGCCGGCCCCGGCGGGTGCCACGCCGCCGACGCTCGGTGTGCAGGACACGGGCAACGAACCAGACCAGTTCACGCGCCACATCGAGGGTGGCACCATAATTGATCACGTGGGGCCTCTGGAACCTCGGACTTGATCTTCGCAAATCCAGTCCTACCAGGGGCCCCACGCCTCATCCACACACCACACCGCTACTGAGAAAACCTCATTGGGGCGCTCGGGGCTCAGGGGGCGACGCGCTCGATGTGCCACCCGTCGTCGTTGCGCACGTACCGCAGCCGGTCGTGCATCCGGTCTTCCCGCCCCTGCCAGAACTCGACCAGGTCCGGCCGGATCCGCCAGCCGCCCCAGTGTGGCGGTGCCGGGATGTGCTCCACGTCCGCGAAGCGCCGCTCGATCCCGTGCAGCGCGTTGTCCAGCGCGCGGCGGCCGTCGACCACGCGGGACTGCGGTGACGCCCAGGCGCCCAGCTGCGAACCGCGCGGACGCTGGGCCCAGTACTCCGCCGTCTCCTTGACGCCGACCTTCTCGACCTCGCCGCGGACGTGGACCTGGCGGTGCAGCGCGTACCAGGGGAACGTCACCGACGCGTACCGGGTCGCCGTCAGGTCGTGGCTCTTCGATGACGTGTAGTTCGTGTAGAACACGACGCCGCGGTCGTCGAGGCCCTTGCACAGGACCGTGCGGGACGACGGGCGGCCTTCGGCGTCCGCCGTCGCCAGCACCATGGCGTTCGGCTCCGCGATGCCCGCCGCGACCGCCTGGTTCAGCCAGCCCTGCAGCTGATCGGTCCAGGTGGCGGCGAGCGCGGTTTCGTCGAACGCCGCGCCGTCGTAGGCCACGCGCATTCCGGGAAGGCGTACTACGGCGTCTTCCACCTGGTCCTCGATCTCCGGCATCATCGCCAAACCTCCACGCCCGGTCGGGGCATCAGTCGACTTCGGCTTTAGGGCACGTTAGGGCCTCGGGACCGGCAGCGGAACCCACCTAACGGTGACACCCGCCACCACCACGACGTAACCGCTGGACAACAAGCCGTAACCGGCGCGTTACCTCCTGGACCAGGATCGATACAGGACGCACCTACCTTCGGCCCGTTCCCCACCACCCCCGGAGGCAGGCATGACCGAGACCCTGTCCAGCGCCGAAAAGAGCGCCCCGCCGAAACGCCGGTACGCGCCGCTCGCGGCGAACGAAAACCGCGAGGACTACTCGCTGCGCTTCGCCGCTCATTCGTTCCGGAAATGGTCCCCGTTCGTGGTCGCGACGACGGCGCTGGGCGGCATCGCCTACCTCGCCGACTTCGCCATCGGCGCCAGCATCGTCCTCTCCTACGGCTTCACCTCCGGCGTGCTGGCGATCCTCGCCGCGGCCGTCGTCATCTTCGTGACCGGCGTGCCCATCGCGGCCGCCTGCGCGAAGTCCGGAGTGGACATGGACCTGCTGACCCGCGGAGCCGGCTTCGGCTACTTCGGTTCGACGCTGACCTCGCTCGTGTACGCGAGCTTCACCGTCATCTTCTTCTCGCTCGAGGGCTCGATCATGGGCCAGGCCTTCGAGCTCGCCCTCGGCATCCCGCTGCCCATCGGCTACCTGCTCGCCACGCTCATCGTGCTGCCCTTCGCGCTCTACGGCATGGGCGCGGTCGCGAAGATGCAGACCTGGACGCAGCCGCTGTGGATCGCCGGCCTGGTGCTGCCGTTCGTCGTCGTGCTGGTCCGGGAGCCCGGCAAGTTCGCCGAGTTCACCCAGTTCGGGGGTACCGAGGGGGCCGGCGCCGGGTTCTCGGCGATCGGGTTCGGCTTCGGCATGGGTGTCGCGCTGTCGCTGATCGGGCAGATCGGCGAACAGGCCGACTACCTGCGGTTCATGCCCGAAAAGACGGCGGAGAACAAGCGGTCGTGGTGGGCCGCCGTGCTCGCCGCCGGGCCCGGCTGGGTGCTCCTCGGCGCCGCGAAGCAGATCGGCGGCGCGCTGCTGGCCTTCCTCGCGCTCGGCGTCGTCGGGAAGACGCACGCGCTGGAGCCGATCGCGCCGTACCTCGAAGCGGTGAAGCCGGCGCTCGGGCCGGTGGCGCTGACGTTCGCCGCGCTGTTCGTCGTCGTCTCGCAGATCAAGATCAACACGACGAACGCCTACTCCGGCTCGCTGTCGTTCGCGAACTTCTTCTCCCGCGTGCTGCACAAGCACCCCGGCCGGGTCTGGTACGTGCTGGTCAACTGCGGGATCGCGCTCGCGCTGATGGAGTTCGGCGCGTTCGGGTTCCTCAACAAGATCCTCGGCTTCTACTCGAACGTCGCCATCGCGTGGATCGGCGCCGTCTGCGCCGACCTGGTGATCGCCAAGCCGCTGGGCCTCTCGCCGCGCTACATCGAGTTCAAGCGGGCCTACCTGCACAAGATCAACCCGGTCGGGTTCGGCTCGATGGTGGTCGCGTCGGCGGTGTCGATCGTGGCGTACTTCGGCGCGTTCGGGCAGTTCCTGGCCGCGTTCAGCCCGCTGCTCGCGCTGGTCATCGCCGTCGTCCTGGTGCCGGTGCTGGCCGTGGCGACGAAGGGGAAGTACTACCTGGCGCGGGAGAACACCGTCGCCGGCCCGGACTCCGACGTCGACCTGCGCGCGACGCACACCTGCTCGGTCTGCGGCGACCCGTACGAGCTGCCGGACGTCGCCGACTGCGCGAAGCAGGACGGCCCGATCTGCTCGCTGTGCTGCACGCTCGACAACACCTGCCACGACGTGTGCCAGACGACCGGCCCGGTCGCGCTCGGCCTGCCCACGGTCCGGACGCCGTGACGTCCGTGAGGGCCCTTTCCCGGCACCGACTGCCGGGAAAGGGCCCTCACGTGAGCCGGCCTCCCCCCGGTTCCCCCTCCCGGCTCGACTCCTTCACGTTCGAGGGTGCCCCGGGGTTGCCCGGGAGTCCCGGGATTTTTCCGGCCGCATGATGGCCGCCAGCATCAACGCGCGCAGCTCCGCGCCGACGTCCTCCACCGGCAGCGGCGGCTCGTGCGCCTGCCACTCGCGCAGCAGGCCGGTGGCCGCGCCGACCAGGGCGATCGCCGTCAGCCGGTAGTTGCGGTCGGGCGCCGCGCCGTGCTCGGCCGCGCGGCGCGCCTCCGTCTCGATGAAGGTCGCCCAGCGGTCCACCCACACCTGGTGCTGCTCCTCCAGCTCCGCGCTGACGCCGACGGCTTCGACGTAGTTGAGCCGCGGCAGGCGCGGGTCGACGGTGACCGTGTCGATGAAGACGTCGAGCAGCGTGGCGATCCGGGTGACGGCGTCGGCTTCGGCGACCTTGTCGAGCGCGGCGGTGACGTGCTCCAGCGCGAGGCTGTTGATCCGGTCGTGCAGCGTGCGCAGGACGTCTTCCTTGCCGGTGAACTCCTCGTAGAAGTTCCGCGTGGACACCCCGGCGCGGGCGCACACCTCGGTGATCTTCGTCTGCCGGAAGCCGGCCGAGGTGAACAGCTCGAGGCCGGCCGCGAGCAGCCGCTCACGGCGGTCGGCGCGGCGTTGTTCGGGGCGACGCCGCCGTACGTGCGAGCCAACGGTTGTCTCCTCCTTCTGAGGGATTGCCGGATCCTACCGGCCTGGCTAAATTGTGAAAACCTCGATTACCAAACAACCGGAGGCAACGATGCTTCGTCGGTTACTGGTCGCCGTCGCGCTCCTTTTCGTGACAGCCGCCCCACGGCGCACGCGGAGCCGGGTGTCCTGTTGGAACAGAAGCCGACGACGGTGTTCGTCGGCCCGTTCCCGGCTCCCGTCAAGGCCTGGCACCTGCTGTACCGCTCGACCTCGGCGACCGGCGAGCCGAACGCCGTCTCCGGCACGCTGCTGGTGCCGCCGACGCCGTGGCTGCGCGGCGGCCCGCGGCCCCTGATCACGTACGCGGTGGGCACGCACGGCCTCGGCGACCAGTGCGCGCCGTCGAACCTGCTGGCCCACGGCATCGAGAACGAGAGCGCGCTGCTGGCGCAGGCGTTGTCGCAGGGCTGGGCCGTCGTGGTCACCGACTACGAAGGGCTCGGCACGCCGGGCACGCACACGTACGCGGTCGGGCAGTCCGAAGGCCGCGCGGTGCTCGACGCGGCACGGGCCGCCTCCCGGGTGGCCGGCGCGGGCCTGTCCCCGTCCGGCCCGGTGGGCGTGTTCGGGTATTCGCAGGGCGGGCAGGCCGCGGCGTGGGCGGCCGAGCTGCAGGGGACGTACGCGCCTTCGCTGAACGTGGTCGGGGTGGCGGCCGGCGGTGTCCCTGCCGACCTGAACGCGGTGTTCGCGTCCAACGACGGCGGCGCGGCGTTCGGCTTGGTGCTGGGCGCGGCCACGGGCTTCGCGGCGGCGTACCCGGACGTGCCGTTCGCGTCGATCCTCAACGACCGCGGCCGCGAGGCGGTGGCCAGGGTGTCGAAGGCGTGCACGGTGGAGCTGGGCGCGGCGGCACCGTTCGCGCACCTGCAGGACTTCGTGACGGTGCCGGACCCGATCCACGAGCCCCACTGGCAGGCGCGGCTCGCGGAGAACTACCTGGGCACGACGGCCCCGAAGCCGCCGGTGTACCTGTACCACGGGACGTTGGACGAGCTGATCCCGTTCAGCGTCGGCACGGCGTTGCGCGACCGCTGGAAGTCCTTGGGCGCGAAGGTGACGTGGCAGGAGTTCCCGCTGCTGGAGCACATCGGGGGCGTGTCGATCGGCGGCCCGGCGGCGATGACCTGGCTGGGCACCAAGTTCTGAAAACTGTCGGTGCCCCCCGGTAGCGTGGAAAACGGGGGCTGCTCAGAACGGCCGCAGCGCGGTGACCGCGTCCGGGGCAAGGGAAGTGGTGAGGGTGCCGCCCGCAGCGAGGGGGCTGCGGGACCACCACTCACCCGACGCCGCCGGCCGTTCCGGCCCGCCGACCTCCAGGTCCGTGGCCAGCACCCGGCGGCCCGCCAGCACGGCCAAGCTCCCGTCCAAGCCCGCGTCCCCCACCGAAAGCGTCTGCCGGAGCACCGGAGTCCCGGCCCGGACCACGTCCAAAGTGGTCACCAGCGAGCCCGGCTTCTCCCCGGCCCGCCCCAGCACCAGCACCTCGCGCGTGTGCAGATACGCATCAGGCGCCAGCAAGGCCCGGAACACCGCGTGGTGCCGGGCCCGCGCGGTGATCACCGTCGGCTCGGGCAGATACTCCAACGAACCGCCATCCTCCACCACCACATCCACAGTGGACAGTGACGACTCACCGTGCAGGCCGGGCAGAGCCAACGTGGCCGCCACCCCCGACAGCCGGAGAGAGGCGCCCGGTCCGACGTGGACGGACAACAGCAGGTCGTCCCCGCCCAGCGGCGACGTCGCCGAGTTGACCAGGTGCACCACGGCCGTCGAACCCGGACGTCGCCGCGGGAACAACGTCAGCGGCGCCATCGAACGCAGCTCCCGCAGCACCGTCCGCGTACCGTCGAAGCACGCGGTCAGCCGGGCGTGGGCCTTCACAGCAGCGAACGGACCCAGTCGGCCACCGCCGGCGCGTCCGGGGTGTCCACAAGGGACTGTGTGATCACCGGCAACGAGCCGCGCATCCGGTGCGCGTCCGACGTCATCACTTCCATGTCCGCGCCGACCAGGTGGGCGATGTCGATCTTGTTGATCACCAGCAGGTCCGCCGTCGTGACGCCGGGGCCGCCCTTGCGCGGCACCTTGTCGCCGCCCCGCGACGTCGACCACGAAGATCTGGCTGTCCGCCAGGCCGCGGCTGAACACCGCCGTCAGGTTGTCGCCGCCGCTCTCGATGATCACCAGGTCGAGGCCGGGGAACTTCTCCTCCAGCCGCTCGACCGCGTCGAGGTTCGCGGTGATGTCGTCGCGGATCGCCGTGTGCGGGCACGCGCCCGTCTGCACCGCCTCGATCCGCTCCGGGTCCAGCACCCCGCGCGACGCAGGAAGTCCGCGTCTTCGGTCGTGTAGATGTCGTTCGTGACGACGGCGAGCCGGATCTCGTCGCCGAGTGCGCGCACAGCGCCGCGGTCAGCGCCGTCTTGCCCGAGCCGACCGGGCCGCCGATGCCGATCCGGTAAGCGCGGCCCGCGGTGGGTGCGGCGTCGTAGTGGTCGGGTTCCGCCGCCGTCGGGTCGAAGTTGACCTCGTGGAAGTGCCCGTGACCGTGGCCTTCAGCTGGCAAAGAGACGCACCTCTTCCTGGTGGTGCCGGGCGTGCGCCTCGGCGAACAGATCCAACGCCGGCGACCCCGGCGACGGCAGTGCCGCCGGGTCGTCACCGGCCACGGCAGCGGCTTCCGCACAGACGGAAGCAAGATCCAGACGGGCAACGACGGCGTTGACGGCGAAACGGGTCCAGCCCCAGCAGCCGGACCGCGGCACTCGCCGGGCCGCTCACCGACAGGTAGGCGGCCGCCATCGCGGCGTCGTACGGCGTCCCGCCCGCGACACCGACCAGCGCACCCAGGATGATCGGGTGGTGTGGCCGCGGCGTCTCGGCCAGCAGACCCGCCAAGACAGGCGAAGGCCACGCGATCCGCCCGGCCCGCGCGGTCCCGCGGCCTTGGGCGCGCGAAGCCTCGCGCTGCGCGAGCGACGGGGTGCGCGCATCCAGCTCACTGTCCAAAAGCGACCAGTTCCCCTGGTTGACCGCAGCGTGCGCCGCAGCCGCCGCGAACACCGCCGCCAGGGAACCCGCCGTCCGCAACCGTCCGGAAAGGAATCCCGGCAGGTCGCGCACCGACGTGACCAGGCGGCGGGAAACGACCCTCTCCAACCCGCCACTGTGGACGTGACCGCCGCCGGGAAACCGGGAGTCCGCGAGAATCAGTGCCGAAAGGTCCATCAGAACAGGAAGTACCTTTGTGCCATCGGCAGTTCCGTCACCGGCTGCGGTTCGATCAGCTCCCCGTCGACGTGCACGGCGAAGCTGTCCGGCTCGACGCGGACGTCCGGCGTCGCGTCGTTGAGCACCATGTCGGCCTTGGTCCGCGCGCGCATGTTCGACACGGCGACCAGCGGCCGGGTGATGCCGAACGTCTCGCGCAGGCCACTGTCCAAAGCGGACGGAGCGACGAAGTGCAGGCTCAGCGCCGCGCCGATCGACGCGCCGAACATCGGCCGGCGAGCACCGGCTGCGGCGTCGGGATGGACGCGTTTCGCGTCGCCCATCGCGCCCACGCCGGGAAGCCGCCCTTCAGCACCACGTGCGGGCGGACGCCGAAGAACTTCGGC